>DATDOP010000248.1:0-11129 GCA_035293185.1 Dehalococcoidia bacterium
GGCGCCGTCGTCCTCTTCGTCATCGTCGCGTTCATCGCGGTGTTCATCTACAACGTCATCGTTGCAGTCCTGGGTCTCGAGTTCCTGCAGCCGGACCAACAGCTGGACGAGGCTACCTACGATTCAGACCTGGTGGTCATCGTGACCGGAGCGCTGGTGATCGTCGGTGCGCCGATAGTCGAGGAAACGCTGTTCCGGGGCTTTCTCTTCGCCAAGCTGCGCATGCACCTGCCCTTCGTTTTCGCGGCGGCGCTCAGCGGCAGCTTCTTCTCACTGGCCCACGGCGACCCGGGCCTGGTTATCCCGTTCACACTGGTGGGGATGCTCCTCGCCTACACCTATGAGCGCACTGGCACGCTCTGGGGCTCGATCGGCGTGCACTTCTGCTTCAACACGATCACGTATCTCATCCTCGTGTTCGTGCCGGAAGCGCGTTAGGACGAAGCGAGCTCTCGCAGTCTTTCGCGAATCTTCGCGGCGGCGATTCCGCGGTGGCTGACGCGGTTCTTTTCTGCCTCCGAAAGCTGCGCCATGGTCACGCCACGTTCGGGCGGCAGGAACACCGGGTCGTAACCCCAACCGTTATCTCCGGACGGCGCGTTCGCGATCAGGCCTTCGCAGGCGCCCTCCTCCTCAATGACGCGCCCGCCCGGCAGCACGACGACGATCACGCTGCGGAATCGGCCCGTGCGCTGTTCCGGGGCTACGTCCCGCATCGCCTCTAACAGGATCTGGATGCGCTCGGCATTGTCGCGGCCGTCCCAGCCGCGAAGGTGGTGCAGCGCGCCGGGCTCGCCACGCAGAGCATCCACCTCGAGCCCGGAGTCGTCGGCAACCGCCGCGAGGCCGGTCGCGTTCGCGAACGCCTCGGCCTTGATACGGGCGTTTTCGGCATACGTTGCGCCGGTCTCATCGACGTCGATTGAGACGCCAACGTCCGCCGGTGCCAGGATCTCCCAACCGCAGCCGGCGAGCAGATCGCGGAACTCGGACACCTTGCCGGGATTGTTGGTGGCGATCACGAGACGTGGAGACACGCCTGATTCTAGTACCAAACCTTAACTCGGCCGATGTGGCTCCTCTTGCAGGCAAGGACTACGATGTTATGGCCATCCCGGAGTGGCGTTTATCTACCGAAATAGAGAAATAGAGAGGGGGTAGCCATGTCCAACATGCAAGACCTCGTGAAGACCGCACGCGAGCTGGTCGCGCCTGAGAAGGGCATCCTCGCCGCCGACGAGAGCTCGGGCACGATCAAGCGCCGCTTCGACGCGATCGGCGTCGAGAGCACGGAGGACAACCGCCGCGACTACCGCGAGCTGCTGTTCCGTACAACCGGCGCCAACAAGTTCATCAGCGGCGTCATCCTTTACGACGAGACGATCCGCCAAAAGGGCGCCGATGGCACGCCGATGGTCAAGGTCCTCACCGACCAGGGCATCATCCCCGGCATCAAGGTTGACGCCGGCACGAAGGCGCTGCCCGGCGCCGCCGGAGAGCTGGTCACCGAGGGCCTGGATGGCCTGCGCGAACGCCTGGCTGAGTACCGCGAGCTGGGCGCCCGATTCGCCAAGTGGCGCGCCGTGATCACGATCGGTGACGGCATCCCGTCTCACTACTGCATCGAAGTCAACGCCCAGGCGCTGGCTCGCTACGCCGCGCTTTGCCAAGAAGCAGGGCTGGTACCGATCGTCGAGCCCGAGGTCCTGATGGACGGCGGCCACTCGATCGAGGCCTGCCACGACGCCACCACTCGCACGCTGCGCTCGGTTTACGCGCAGCTGGCGCTGCAGCGGGTCTACCTGCCCGGCACCCTGCTCAAACCGAACATGGTGCTCTCCGGCAAGGACGCCTCCGGCCGCGCTCCCGCCGAGGAGGTAGCACGCCGCACCGTCGCCTGTTTCAAGGAAACGGTCCCGGCGGCGGTGCCCGGCATCGTCTTCCTTTCCGGCGGCCAGTCGGACGAAGAAGCGACCGTCAACCTGGACGCCATCAACCGCCACGCTGCCGGCGAGAAGGTACCCTGGGAGCTGAGCTATTCCTACGGACGCGGCCTGCAAGCGGCGCCGCAAAAGGCCTGGTCCGGCAAGACGGAGAACCTGGACGCCGCTAAGAAGGCGTTCTTCCACCGCGCGATGGTCACCTCGGCGGCGCGCCAGGGCAAGTACTCCCCAGCCATGGAGAAGTAGCGACGGTCCAGACGAGCTAAACGACAGAAAGGGCTGTCCATATTGGACAGCCCTTCTCTCTATCACTAGAGTACCCCACTACTCGAAGCGGATCTTGTCCAATCTCCTGAAGTCGTGGATTGCGTCGATCCAGCGAATGGTGCCTGACCGCGAGCGCATGACCAGTGACTGCGTTGTGGCCCCGTTCGGCGTTATTTCCACGCCGCGCAGAAGCTCCCCGGTGCTTGCGCCTGTGGCGGCAAAGAAGACGTCGTTGCCACCCACTAGCTCCTCGGTATTGTAAACGTGGTTCAGGTCAACGCCGGCGGCGATGCACTTTTGGTGTTCTTCGTCATCGCGCGGCCACGGCTTGCAAAGTATGGCGCCGCCTGTGCAGCGTATCGCCGCGGCTGTGATCACGCCCTCCGGCGTGCCCCCTATACCCATCAACACGTCGACGCCACTGTTTGGCAGCGCAGCCTGGATGCCTGCCGCCACGTCGCCGTCCGAGATCAGCTTCACGCGCGCGCCTGCAGCGCGGATGTCTTTCAAGAGGTCTGCGTGACGCGGCCTGTCCAGCACGACAACGGTGACGTCCTCGATTTTCTTGCCGAGGGCTTTGGCGATCTTGGTCAAGTTGTCAGCGACCGGCGCCTCGATGTCCACCACGTCTCGCGCGGCAGGCCCAACCGCAATCTTGTTCATGTAGAACACCTCGCGCGCAACGTGCATGCTGCCGCGCGACGCCATGGCAATGACGGCGATGGCGCCCGGCAAACCTTTGGACAGCAGTGTGGTGCCATCGATGGGGTCGACCGCGATGTCCATCGCCGGTTCAGAGCCATCGCCGATGTGCTCGCCGTTGTAGAGCATCGGCGCCTCGTCCTTCTCGCCCTCACCGATAACGACAACGCCGTCCATGCTGATGCCGTCCAGCGTATGACGCATCGCATCGACGGCGGCCTGATCGACAAGGATCTTGTCCCCTTTGCCCATGAAGCGAACCGCTGAGAGTGCGGCAGCCTCCGTCACTCTCACGAGCTCCATTGCCAGGTTTCGCTCAATGGGCTTAAGGCTTGTCTTTTGCACGAGTTGCCGTGTCATCTCTACCTCCATACGGTCGGCGTTTTGCACACGACCTTGAACACCGGTCCCTGGCAAGACACGCGACTAAAAGCTTGCCGTGAACGCTACTTCAAGTAAAGAGGAAAAATGGTGGTATTTCGGTGGCAAACGGCTCTTAAAGATTACAGCTCGAAGCCTTCGCGACGCCGGAATTCGTCCCGTTCGTAATCTTCCTCGGAGCGCTGCTCCTCGGCGTCCCGCGTCAGCTCCAACTGCTCCGCCACGGCCTCGTCCAGGCGCTTGCCGTACTCTTCAGCCGACTGCGGGATGCGTGCCTCCATGACGTAGTCGAGCAGGGCGTAGTTATTGCCACCCAGATAGTGCAGCGGCTTCAAATCCTGGTCCTTGAGCAGCCAGTGGTCGTCAAACGCCTCGTCGTCTGCTGAGACCGCGACGACGCGTCCAACGGCGAGGAAGTGGTCGCCCATCTCGATCATGTCCTCGAGCGCGCACTCGATCCAGCCAACGCAGCCCTCGAGCAGCACCGTGCCGACGCGGCGCGCCCGGAAGGTCGGCAGATCAGTCAACTCAAGCTTGTCGAAGTCCGCGCCGCTGAGCGTGCCCAGGTACTGCACGTGGTGCAGCAGCTCTCGTGTCGGGATGTTGATCGCGAACTCGTTGGTCTTGCGGATGATGTCTGTCGTGTGCCGTCCCGGATGCAGCGCTATACCTACCATCGGCGGGATGATGCTCAGGTTCATGGCGTAACCCACCGGCATTACATTGTGCCGGCCGCGATAGCTGGACGAGACGAGCAAGATTGGCCCGCCACCCAACAGCCGTCGCGCGTCCACTTCATCCAGGCTGCGTCTCATACTCGCAGCGTAGCACCCCCTCACGAAGGTGTCTCTGAGGCGCTACAGAGCGGCCCCGTACCGCGACTCCATGAGCCTCACGTAGTCTTCCCAGCTCTTGCCGGGCTCCTCGCTGAAGCGCTCATCGAGCAGATGCAGCGTTTCCACGCGATCGAGCCGGAAGTTGCGGAAGTCGCTGCGTAGCTCGCACCATGCCGTCAGCATCCAGGTTGACCCGAAAAACGAGAGGCCCAGCGGCCGCACGGTGCGCTCGCTTGTCGCATCGCCGGCGTCGCGATAGGCGAGCCAGGTTTTGCGCTTCCCAGACGTCGCCTCGCGCAGCAGCCCCAGCCGCTCGACCACCGCCTCCGGGACGTGGAACCCCGGCGCGAACAAACGCGACTCCAGCAGACGCAACCGCAGCTCGTCCGGCAGCGCCGCCGCGATTCGCCCCAGCGCTGCCTCCGCCGCCTTGCCGAGGCCGGCATCGGCCCAGCTGCTGACCACGCGGGTGCCCAGCACCAACGCCTCGACTTCTTCGCGCGTGAACATCAACGGCGGCAGATCGAAGCCTTTGCGCAGCATGTAGCCGACGCCCGCCTCGCCCTCGATCGGCACGCCCGAGATCACGAGGTCGCGGATGTCGCGATAGACGGTGCGTTCGGAAACCTCCAGCGCCCGCGCCAGCTCAGCCGCGGTCGTAACGCGGTGGCCGCGGATGAACTGGATGATCTGGAACAGACGGTCCGCTCTTCTCATCGGCGGCTCATCCCGGGCGGATCAACCGCCACCGGCGCCCAACTGACTCATCAGGCTGGCCGTGTCGTTCTTGACCCAGCTTTCGACCAGGCGCCCGTTGACGAGGCGCACCATCGTCAGGCTGGTTACCGAGACCGTCTTCCCGGTCGGCGCAATGCCGAAGAACGTGCCGCGATGCGTACCTCGCAGCGTCGAGCGAGCCGCCACGCTGTCTCTTTCAGCTACGACATCGTCGAGCGTGATCTCGAGGTCTGGAAATGCATCACGAAACAGGCTAACCGCATACTTGACGCCCTCGGCGCCAGGTGGCGTTCCCGGCGGTGCATCCTGGATCTGGTAGGTGGGCGCCAGGAACTGATCCAGCACGTCGAGGCGCCCCTCATTGAAGACTCGCTGAATGAACGCGCGGTAGGTCGACTTGTTCTGTTCTGTGTCCATCGCTTTGCTCCTTGGTCTCCGGCTAGCCGGGCTTGAACTCCATGAGCTGCGCGTAGTTTCCGTCCGGGTCGAGGAACGTCGAAATCACGCCGCCCCAGTACTCGCGTCCCTGCTTGCGGATAAATGTGACTCCCTGGGCTTCGAGTCTGTCCTGCTCTGCCGCGATGTCATCAACCATGAAGTTGATCAGCACACGCTGCGGCTCTTTCGCCATGCCCTTCGTCTCGCTGTGCCCGTCGATGATGAACGTCGCCCCAGCGGCCAGAAAGGCGTGCTCCCCCACCTGGGGGTTCGGCTCCAACTTGACCACGTCGCGGTAGAAGGCTCCAAGTCGCTCCGGGTCCTCGCTGGTCACGTTGAGGATGAGCTGATTCACGTGCATCTTCGTCTCCTTCCTGATTGACTGCTGGCAGTATAGAAGACGGCTCCTGACAGCATATTGTCAGGAGCTTGAGTGTCCTGCATTCTCTCATGACACCATTGTGTCAGGAGCGTTGTCGGCAACAATCGTAGCTGCATGCCTTAGGCTTGCCCGAACACGCAGGCTAAGGACCCGCAGCTACATCAGGCCCAGCTTCGCCTTGACGATGCTGATGGCCGCCACGCAAGCCGTCTCCAGGCGCAGCACGCGCTCGCCGAGGTGCACGATCTCGAAACCGCTCTGCCTCAACGCCTCGCGCTCGTTCGCTGACCAGCCGCGCTCCGGCCCCAGCGCCAGCACAACAGGCGCGGACAAGACCGCTTCCGATAATCGTGCGGCGCCCTCGTAGTTGTCCAACGCCAGCCTCGTGCCGCCGGGTGGCAAAGCGCCAACCAGGTCCTTCAGCTGACGGCCCCATGTCACCCGCGGTAGCCGGGTCGAAAACGCCTGCGCCGCGCCATCGATAAGGTGGCGGCGCCATTCCTCCGTGCTCCAGAGCTTGCTGCGCGCGTAGCCGGGCTCGCCGCGCTCAGCTATGACGAAATGCATCTCGGCAACGCCGAGCGCCGTCGCTTCCTCCAGCACCTTGCGCGCCGTCTGCGGCCGCGGCAGGCCCAGCACCAGCGTGATCGGGTCCAGCGGCGGCGGCTCCTCGCCCCAGACGAGTTCAAGGCGCAGGCCCGCGGCGTCTAGGCCCACGATTTTCGCCTTGCCTCGCGGCCCCTCAATCATGCCGGCGTCAAACGTCGCGCCGACGCCGAAGCGCAGCACGTCGATTACGTGCCGCGTCCTGCGGTCGTCAAGGGGAAGAGGCAGGGAGATCTCAGAAGGCTCGAACAGGACGATGTTCACGAGCCCAGTGTGCGGCAGCTACGCCTCGCGCGCGATCAGCACCACCTGCAGAATGACACCGTCCTTTGCCTTCGCCAGTACGACCTCCGGCGGTTCGATGCCGAAGTCCGTCATGTTGAACTGCGTGTCCGCCGTAGCTGTCAGCGTGTTGCCTGCCTGCCGCGCCTTGACGGTAAACGTCATCGGATTCGCTTTGCCCTTGATCGTCATCGTGCCCTTGAGCGTAAGGCTGATCTCGGCGCCTTCGGCGTAACTGCCGGGGAAGCCGGTGACGCTCTCAACCACGAACTCCGCGAAGGGGAACTCCCCCGTGCGCAGCACGTTTTGACGCACAAAGTTGTCCCGCATGGATTCGTCTGTCTTCAAGGTGCGCAGGTCGACCTTGAACTTCGATGGCAGGTCCTTGAACAGACCGTCCTTGGTCAGGTAGATCTCGCCCGTGACGTCGGTTGTCGTGCCCACGGCGGTCGCGGGCAGCCCGCGCAGCGTTTCATCGACGACGTACTTCGCGCTCGACTCGCCGGACGCGACGACGAAGCGCCGCACGCCCGCGGGAAGAGTCGACACCGCGGCGGTCGTTGGCGAAACGTCGGCGCCTGCGGGGCCGGACGTCGGTATGGCCGGCGCCTCGGTCAGCAGGTTGGGATCGTCGCTGCGCAGCAACCACACGCCCGCGACGACGGCAACGGCGACCGCGGCCAGCACGACAGCGCCGCCGGCAATAATCACAGGTCTTTTCATCTAGTACTCCAATGGAACGTTGATTTCGTCAGGCCCGCTCGCGCGACCGGTTTTGGGATTCTAGTTGGCGAGCGGCGTCAAAGAGGTTAAGAGAACGCTAAGACGCGCTTAAGAGCTCTCGCCGAGGACTTGGCAGCGATCGCAACACCCAGGCCAACTTCTGCCATCGCAAGGCCCAGCGCGGCACCGATGGCCACTCCCATTCCCACACCGATCGCGAGCTGGGAGCCTGTAGTGGACCGGCTCTTCACGCTAGTTGGCGCGCTCCAGGTACTCGCCCGACCGAGTGTCAACCTTGACCTTGTCACCAGTGTTGACGAACAGCGGCACGTTGACCGTGAGCCCGGTCTCCAGCGTCGCGGGCTTGGTGCCGCCCTGCGCCGTATCGCCGCGCACCCAGGGGTCCGTTTGCGCCACTTCCAGGACAACCGCGGCCGGCAGCTCCACGCTGATCGCCTCGTCGCCGTAGGTCAGCACCTGGCAGTCATCGTTTTCCTTGAGATACAACGCCACGTCGCCCAGCCGGTCCTTGTTGATCGCCACCTGGTCGTACGTCTCGCGGTTCATGAAATGGTAGATGTCACCGTCGGCGTAGAGATATTGCGCCGGCTGGCGCTCGACGCGGGCACGCGTGAACTTGGCGCCCGAATCATACGTGTGCTCGATGATGTGGCCGGCCCGTACGTCGCGCAGCTTGAGCCGCACCTTGGCTCCGCCACGGCCCGTCTTGTTGTGCTCCCAATCGACGATGCTGTAGAGGGTGCCGTCGATTTCGATGGTCAGACCCTTACGCAGGTCGCCGGTATCGATCATGAATACTCCTCCGGATGCCAAACGGCTCGCTTAAGTGTAGCGAGGGGGTGGTCTTTTCGACCACCCCCTCGTTGAGGATCCGTTGTTGCTAAAGCCTAGCGTTTCACGGTGACGTAGGCCCCGGCCGCCGTTGCGGCAAGGAGCATGACCAGGCCCGCGTAGATCATCGCGGCGCTGGAGTTGGTGCCAAGGAGGCCGCCATCGCCGGTTGAAGGCGGCGTGATCGCGCCACCGCCGGCCGCGCCGGATCCAGGTGGTCCGACGACGATGACGCCGGCCATGCCCTGGTCAGCGTGCAGCAGGCAGATGTAGGAGTACGTGCCCGCCTTGGGGAAGGTCATCGAGAACTTTGTCGTGCTGCTGAAGGCGGGGACGCCGCCAAAGATCGCCGTCTGGTACTGGCTACCATCGAACGACCCCGGCGGGATTACGTTGACGAACGGGTTGATAACCGCCGGCGGGCCGCTGGGGGGCATGAAGGTGACGGTGTGCGGCACGAACGACTCCGCAACCCAGGTCACGCTGTCACCGACGCCGATCTGGAGCCGAGAGTTGACGAACTTCATCACCGCTACGCCGACCAGCGAGCCGCTGTAAGGCAGCCCCGGTGGTGTAACGACGGTGTAGCTACTGCTGCCGTCCGCGTTCTTGGTGGCTGCCGGGACCTTCAGGTCCGCGAGTTGCTTGGTGCCGACGGCGATCGCCTTGGCCAGCTCGGCCTTGACTGCGGCGCTGGTGGCGTCATTCTGCGTCGGGAAAGTGGCGCCGGGGCCGAGGACGAAAACATCCACCTCCATGCCGGGGTGGATCAGGCAGTTGAACGTGTAAACGCCCAGGCTCTTGAAGGTGACCGAGAACTTGCTGCCCTTGGTGATGAAGCCCGAGCTGAACGCCTTCGTGCCATCGAAGGAAGCCGCGACGGCCACGTCGTGCGGCTCGGCAGGATCACCAGGAGGCAGGGTGCCGATGCTCACAGTGTGGGGCTCCTCGTAAGGGTTGGTCCACTCCACCGTGTCTCCCTGGTGAACCATGATCTGGTCCGGCAGGTAGATGTTGACCGAAACGCCACCCTCGCCTCCGCCTGTCAGCGCCTTGAACGTGATCGCCGCGGCGGCGGATGGGGTATCGGCCGTCAGGAGACCCGCGCCGCCTGCCATCAAGGCAAACAACACCAGCCCCACGGCCTTCCAGCGAAACCGTGTCGCCAGCTTCCGCATGGGAAAAGCTCCTTCTTGTACTAAACAGACTTTCTGGACGCGGGAATATTAACGCGGCGTAAAGCCACGCGCCACTATTCCTGATCCGAAATTTCGAGAGGTTTCGCGCAGAGGACTTACGCGAACTGCAGCTTTGGGGCCTTCGTGAAATTGACGTACTTGCCGTCCTTCAAGTAGCCCATGTCCTCGATGCGGATCCCGCCCCACCCCGGCAGGTAGATCCCCGGCTCCACCGTGATCACCATGCCGTCCTCCAGCACGTCACCCGATGTTCCGCCGACGCGCGGCGACTCGTGAACCTGCAGCCCGACGCCGTGGCCGAGGCCGTGACCAAACTTGTCGCCGTATCCCGCCTCTTCGATCACCTTGGCGGCGATGTTGTGCGCGTCGCCGCCGGTCATGCCTGTGCGCACGAGCTCCTCGGCGGTTAGCTGCGCCGCCAGGACGATGTCATAGATCTTTCTGAACTCGTCGTCCGCCTTGCCCACGACCACGGTCCGCGTCAGGTCAGACATGTAGCCGTCCAGGTTGACGCCCATGTCGATGACGACACCGTCGCCATCCTCGATCACGTGGTCGCGCGGCTGCGCGTGGGGCATGGCGCCCCAGGGCCCGGCGGCGACGATCGTCGGGAAGGACAGCCCCTCGGCGCCGTGCTCGCGGGCGTACTTCTCGATTTCCCAGGCGACCTGCTTCTCCGTCCAGCCGGGCTCTATGCGGGCGGCCACGTGCTGAAACGCCGCATCGCCGAGGTCGACCGCCGCCTCCAGGGCTACCAGCTCATCCGGCTCTTTGATCGCCCGCAGCGCCTCGACGATGCCGTCCGTCGGCACCAGCTGCGGCCGCTCGCCCTCCGGCATGTCGGCGACGATGTCGCGCATGCTGGCGAAGGTGCTGTAAGTGATGCCGCCGGACTCGAAGCCGAGCTTCTTGCTTGCAAGGCCCGCTTCGCCGATCAACTTGGGCAGCCAGAGCTTCATGCCGCCGTTGGCCCGCCACAGCGTGTACTCCGGCGACTCGCGCTCAGCCTGCTCGTAATAACGGAAGTCGACCGCGATGAACGCGGCGTCCAGCGTGACCAGCAGGTGGCCCATGGAACCGCTGAAGCCGGAGAGGTAGCGCCGGTTGGCGCCGATGGTGTGGTGTATGTCCTCGGCGGGCGCGCTGACAAACAGGCCCGCCAGGCCCTGCTCGTCCAGTTTCTCGCGCAGCCGTGCGATTCGTGTCTCTTTGCTCACTACTTCCCTTCTTTCGCGGCGGCCACCAGCGATTCGAGCGCATACAGGTAGCCCCGCCAGCCCAACCCAGTGATCACGCCTTTGCACACTGCAGAAAGGACCAGCCTCTCGCGGAACCGTTCGCGGGCGTGGACGTTGGAGATGTGCACTTCGATCGTCGGCAGGCTGCTGCCGGTGATCGCGTCGCGCAGCGCGTAGCTGGAGTGGCCGAAGGCGCCGGGATTGATGATCATCGCGTCGGCGGATGCCTGGTTCTGCTGGATGAAGTCGATCAGCACGCCCTCGTGGTTGGACTGACAGGCATCCACCTCGACGCCCAGCTCCGCGCCGCGCGCCGTCACCCGCGCGACGATATCGTCCACCGTGTCGCGGCCGTAGATTTCCGGCTCGCGCGTGCCGAGCATGTTCAGGTTCGGGCCGTTGAGCAGCAGTACGCGCATCTCTCGGTCAGTTTATAGCAGCCCCCTTCTCCGCGCCCATCATCGATCTCCCGATGACAGGTGAGGCCACTTGCGCCTAATCTGGGGCCAGCCGTGAACCGCCTCGCGCTGCTCCTGCTGCTG
>DATDOP010000249.1:0-7625 GCA_035293185.1 Dehalococcoidia bacterium
GCCAGGCTCTCCTCGACCGTTTCCTTCTCGGTGTCGACGACGACCTCCGGGTTGAGGGGCTCCTCGTAGGGGTCCGATATGCCGGTGAAGTTCTGGATCTCGCCGCGCAAAGCCTTCTCGTACAGGCCTTTGACGTCACGCCGCGTCAGCTCTTCGATCGTGCACTTCGCGTAGACCTCGACGAAGTCGCCGATCAGCGCCCGGTTCTGGTCTCGGATGTCGCGATAGGGAGAGATGGCGGCGGTGATCACCGCGATGCCGTTGCGCGTGAGCAGGTGAGCCACGAAGCCGATGCGCAGGATGTTGGTGTCGCGGTCCTCTTTGCTGAAGCCGAGGCCCTTGCTGAGGTTGGTGCGCACAATGTCGCCGTCGAGGATCTCGACGTTGTGACCGCGCGTCTTGATCGCGGGCGCGAGCGCTGCTGCGAGCGTCGACTTGCCGGCGCCGGAAAGGCCCGTAAACCAGAGCGTGAATCCCTTGTCCGCCACTACGCGTCTCCCTTGAGATGAATGACTTCGATGGTGCCTTCCTGAATACCGCACTCCTCTTTGTCGAAGCCGGACCAGCGGCCGGAGCGAGGGTCGTCACCAGGACGCACCGGCTTGGTGCAATTCGTGCAGCCGATGCTCGGGTAGCCCTTGTCGTGCAGCTCGTTGTAGGGCACGCCGTTGTTCAGGATGTAGGCCCAGACCTGCTTTTCGTCCCACGTCGCCAGGGGGTTCAGCTTGACGAGGCCGAACTTCTCGTCCCAATCGACGATCGCGACGTTGGCGCGCGTCTTGGATTGATCGCGGCGCATGCCGGAAATCCAGGCGCTCTTGCCATCGAGGGCGCGATAGTTGGGTTCCACCTTGCGCAGCTCGCAGCAGAGGTCGGGGTCACGCGTCCATAGCTCCGGCCCGTGCTTCTCGGCCTGCCCTTCCGGCGTGAGCAAAGACTTGTAGCCGATCGGCTTGAAGCCGTACTTCTGCTCGCAGACGTCACGCAGCTGATAGGTCTGCGGGAAGAGGAAATCGGTGTCCAGGTAGAAAACCTCAACCGTGGGGTCGATCTTCATCGTCATGTCGAGCAGCACCATGCCGGTAGGTCCGCCGAAGCTGCAGGCCATGGTGAGGCCGGGCTGAAACTCGTCCGCGGCCCAGGCGAGGATCTCCTCGGGGCGCTTGCCATCCATCTCCTCGCTGAGGCGAGTCAACGCTGCGCTGTCGTAGGTCCTGGCTTTCGCCATCGCAGGCTCCGTGCTGCTAGTGGATAAAGTCGATTAGCTTTGTCAAGAATATTTGTGACGCCCATCACTGTCAACGCCTGACCTCGGCGATCCGTTGCGCCGATTCAGCCGGCGGCGAACGCCGCCAGCACCTGCCGCGCCTTCGCGGGGTGGTCGGTAATCAACCCGTCCAGGCCGCTGGCGAGCTTCTCAGGCGTCACCTCAAAGTCCTTGTGCCAGGAGTAAACGCGCAGCCCGGCGCCGTGAGCGTACGAGACAAGCTCAGCGTCAACGGCCCGCCAGTCGAGGGACACGGCCTGCGCGCCGAGTCTCCGCGCCTTGTCGATAAACGCGCGGTTGCTGTCCGCATCGTCGAAGTCCTTGTAGTAGGCGACCTCCCAGCCGGGATTGCGGCGGCTGGCGTAGCGGGCGCACAGGGCGCTGGGGGTCCAGACGAGGGTTCGCGTGGCGATCTCGCGCCGTTTGACCTCGCTGAGTAGCGGGAGTATCGCCCACGGGGTCTTGACGTCGACCGCGACGATCTTCGCCTCGGGCAGGGCGTCCAGTGCCCGCGCGAGGCTGGGCACGGGCTCAATACCGCCCTTGAGACGCAGGCGGCGAATGACGAACGACGGCGTCAGCTCCGGCGGCAGCGGCCAGCCCGTCGTCCGGAGCATGAGCTTGTCGTGCAGCAGGAAGGGACGCTGGTCGAGGCTCATGTGCAGGTCGATTTCCACGGCGTCGGCGCCCTGATCGAAGGCGACG
Organism: Dehalococcoidia bacterium; assembly: GCA_035293185.1. GTDB lineage: Bacteria > Chloroflexota > Dehalococcoidia > DSTF01 > WHTK01 > WHTK01. The sequence goes on from DATDOP010000249.1 coordinate 1,973, forward strand.
CGCATGCCCTCGAGGCTGTTTTCGGGCGCGTACGGCGGCGCCGTGCGGTGGGCAATGATCAGCGGAGCCATGACCTGATTCTACGAGCCTTCGAGCGTATCGCCTGCGAGCGTATCGATAGAAACACTCATGGCTGAGGCGATTGTGGCGAAGTCGCTGCGCGAGAGCTCCAGGAGGCCGCGGCGCAGGGGGAAGCCCCAACGCTGCTTGTCCGGGATGAACTCGAGGCCAGGGATAAGCGGTTCGATCGGCGCTTCGGCGCAGTCGACGAACGCTACCCGGCGTCGCCAGGGCAGGAAGCTCGGAGTCATCTCCACCTGGTACGTCTCGTCGTCAACGATCCGGCCGAGGGCGGTGAATCGGCGCAGCGGCTCGCCTTGAAGTGCGGTCCGCGGCGAGTAGAACACGAGCAGGTCGCCGCGTTGCAGGCGCCGCAGGCCGGCCGGGCTGCCATGCTGTGCTTGCGTGAACCCGCCTTCGCGGCCCGCCAGCACGTGTTCGCGCGAGACGACGTTCAGCCAGTACTTCACGGCTTCGAGTCTAACCTGATTGCCCGATTCGCCGATTACCCATACGATCCTGGAACCCGAATCGATTCTCAGGAGCGCAGCGATGTCCAATCAGCACGACCTCAGAGGCCCCAGCCACACCCTTGTCGACGGGCCGGATCGTGCGGCGGCCCGCGCCATGCTCCGCGCCACCGGTCTGGGCGATGACGACTTCAACAAGCCGCTGATCGGCGTCGCCAACACCTGGATCGAAATCGGGCCCTGCAACTTCCACCTGCGGCGCCTCTCCGCCCGCGTCAAGGACGGCATTCGTGCCGCCGGTGGCACGCCGCTGGAGTTCAACACGATCGCCGTGTCCGACGGCATCAGCATGGGCACGGAGGGCATGAAGGCGTCGCTGATCAGCCGTGAGGTCATCGCGGATTCGATCGAGCTGGTGACGCGCGGGCATCTGCTGGACGGCGTCGTCGCGATCGCTGCGTGTGACAAGACGCTGCCCGGCACCGTGATGGCGCTGGCGCGGCTCAACCTGCCCGGCCTGCTGCTCTACGGCGGCTCGATCATGCCGGGCGTGTTCGAGGGTCGCGACGTGACGGTGCTCGACGTCTTCGAAGCGGTCGGAGCGCACGCCGCGGGCAAGATGACGGCCGAGAAGCTGCGAGAGCTGGAGAGCGTCGCCTGCCCGGGACCGGGTGCCTGCGGCGGCCAGTACACGGCGAACACGATGGCGATGGCCACAGAGATGATGGGCATCGCGCTGGTGGATAGCGCTTCCGTGCCGGCGATGGACCCCAAGAAGGACGACGTGGCCTTCGAGGTGGGGCAGCAGGCCGTGGAGCTGCTGCGCCTGAACCTGCGGCCGCGCGACGTGATTACGCGGGACTCGATCGAAAACGCAATTGCTTCCGTGCTCGCGACCGGCGGCTCGACGAATGCCGTGCTGCACATGCTGGCGATCGCGCGAGAGGCAGAGGTCGAGCTGAGTATCGACGACTTCGACCGGATCAGCCGCACGACGCCGATCATCGCGGACCTGAAGCCGGGTGGCCGCTACGTGGCCAACGACCTCTACGAGGCGGGTGGCGTGAGGCTGGTCGCGAACCGCATGTTGCAGGCGGGTTTGCTGCACCCGGAGCCGATGACGGTCAGCGGCCGCAGCATCGGCGAAGAGGTGAGGACGGCAGCCGAGACGCCGGGGCAGCAGGTGGTCACGACGGTCGACAAGCCGTTCAAGAAGACGGGCGGCATCGTGATCCTCAAGGGCAATCTGGCGCCGGAGGGCTGCGTGCTCAAGGTCGCGGGACACGAGCGCATGGAGCACCGCGGTCCCGCTCGCGTCTTCGAGCGCGAAGAGGACGCCTTTGCCGCGGTGTCCAACGGCAAGATCAACCCCGGCGACGTGATCGTCATCCGCTACGAGGGACCCAAGGGCGGACCCGGTATGCGCGAGATGCTCGGCGTCACCGCGGCGCTGATGGGCGTCGGCCTGGGCGATAGCGTGGCGCTGCTCACCGATGGGCGCTTCTCCGGCGCAACCCACGGTCTCATGGCCGGCCACGTCGCGCCGGAGGCCGCGGTCGGCGGCCCGATCGCCGCCGTGCGCGAAGGCGACACCATCCTCTTCGACGTCGACAAGCGCGTGCTGAACGTCGAAATCAGCGAGGAGGAGCTGCACCGGCGCCTCGCCTCGTGGTCACCGCCGGCGCCGCACTACACGACAGGCGTGTTCGCGAAGTACGCAAAGCTCGTTTCTTCTGCCTCGGAAGGCGCGATCACCCGTTAGCGCGGCAAGCAGAGGCAATCGGGCAAAGGCATAACCCCACCGCGAGCTTGAGCGCGCCAGCGAGAGGCGTGGCAGTCTCGGTACAAGCGTCGCAGAGCCAACGCCGGCTGCGTAAGCTACTAGTCGCCCGGGATTGCTTCACCTCGGGCTAGACGCCACCCTTGCCCGATTGCCCGATTGCCTATCGTCACGGCCAGGGCGCGGGCTGGATGATCCGCGCGTAGTCGTCCTGGAGCCAGTTACGCAGTCCCTGGTCCGCGGGCGGGCCGATCAGCTCGAAGCGGAACGTCCCCAGGCCCACGTCGATGTAGGCAAGCTGGCGCGGCAACTGACCGTCCGGCATCTGCACTTGAACCACCGTGTTGTCGCGTTGCTCGAAGGGCCCCGCGACCAGCGTGCCGCCTTCCGCCACAGCAGCCTGCAGCGAGCCGAGCAGGTCCGGCGTCCAGAAGCCGATGTGCTGGATACCCTCGCCGCGTTCCTCCAGGAACTCCGCCATCTGGCTCTTGGCGCCCGGGTTCGGCTGGATCAGCTCGAACGCCATGCCGGCGCCGTCGCGGCCGCCGTAGGCGATGCGTTGAGGGATGTCGGGCAGGGCGTCTCGGACGTGCCAGCGGTCGATGCCGAACATGCTCTTGTAGCGGTCGATCACCGCATCGAGGTCACGGACGACGATGCCGACGTGGAAGGCAACGATTTCGGGTGGTGCGCTCACGGTTCGCTCCTTGCTAATGGACGAGGTCGATCAGCCAGCGGCGACAGAGGTTGCGAATGGCGCTGAGCGCCGCGGCTGCCAGGATCACTACCAGGCCGCTGCTCAATGGGTCTGGGGCCAGTGTCAACCCGAGCACGGTGCCGGCCGCGGGTGGGTGCTCGGTGTCGGTTGCAGCCATGATGAGCATGCTCGCGCCGACGGCAATGGACGCCGCGATTCCGGTTGGCAGCGTCGCCTCGTAGGGTTCGCCGAGAGCTTGGTGAATGATCGCCGCGGTCGCGAGCCCTACGACAATCGCGACAGCGTGTCCACCGAGTACGCGCCGTGGGGCTGATTGTCGCGAGTGCGGCACCGTGAAGATGATCACGGCGCTGGACGCGACCGCCGTGACGATAGCCACGTGACTGAGCGTTGACTCGATGGCGAGGACCACGGCGAGCGCAACGGCCGCGAGTGCGGCCTGGGCCAGGTACCGCTCCTTTTGCCGCACGAAATGACGATCCAGAAGGTATGCGCCACGCCTTAGCAATCTGCGGCGCTGAAAAGCCCTGGCAGGCATCTCACGTGCCGGCAAGTGAGTCCCTTCGGCTTGCCGTGCCTACGAAGGCGGGCCAGAGTGGCCCCAACGCCGTGCGCTGCGTGACGTTGACCTCGAAGCCGCCGGCGCGCAGCGCGTCCTCCGTGCGGCGGCTCAGCTGGCAGTTGCCGGAGGTCCAGCCGTAGACCGGCTGAACGATGCTCTGAAAGGCCGCTCGCTTGCCTTCGCCCTTGACGTGCTCTACGAGACGCAGCTCCCCGCCCGGCTTGAGCACGCGCCGTAGCTCTGCAATCGCGGCAGCCGGGTCGGAGACTGAGCAGAGGACGAGCGTGACGACTGCGCAGTCGAACTCGCCGTCGCCGAAGGGCAGCTGTTCTGCCGGGGCGTCGCTGACGTGCACCTTCGCCCTGACGTCCGCCGGCAGGCCTTCGAGCCGGGGCTGGATGCGCTGTGCCATGAAGGGGTCGGGTTCGGTCATCTCCAGCGAGTCGACCCGCGACCAGTCGTAGAAGTCGAGGTTTGCCCCCGTGCCGGCGCCGATCTCGAGGACGCGACCGTGGGCGCCACCGGCGGCGAACCGGCGCAGCGGGCCCACGGTCTTGCGGTCTGAGGGCTCGATGAACTTCGCGTAGATGAACGCGAACCAACGATGGCGGGGCCGTGGGAGCTGCTTCGCCGCGGCCATGGGTGACTCCTCTAGGGCTGCATGACGCCGATCAGCGTGACGCCACCATCCAGGACGATGGTCTGGCCGATGATCATCTCCGACTCCGGGCTGCACAGGAAAGCGACGAGGTTGGCGACGTCATCCGGCGTGACGTGGCGGCCGGCGGGGATGTTGCGCAGCAGGTGCTTCCCGAACTGGTCAGGCATGGCAGCAACGCCGGCGGACTCTTCGACCCAGGAGGGGCAGACGCCGTTGACGCGGATGTGCATCGGCGCGAGTTCCACGGCGAGATAGCGGGTGAGCGTGTCCAGCGCGCCCTTGGTCACGCCGACGGCGGCGTAGTTGGGCGTGTAGCGCTGGGCGCCCAGGCTGGTGAGGTTGACGATGGCGCCGCCGTCCTTCTGCATGAGGGGGATGGCCTCCTTGGTGGCGAACCAGGGGCCGAGGACGTTGGTCTCGAAGGTGGTGCGCAGGTGCTGCGGCAGCGAGGCGATGGCGTTGCGGGGGCGCTCCAGGCCACGCGCGGCGCTGTTGACCAGGATATCGAGGCGGCCCCAGCGGTCCTTGATCTCCGCGAAGAGGGCGTGAATCTCGTCCAGGTCGCCGATGTTGGCCTTGATCGCGATCGCGTGCACGCCGAGCTCGGTGAGCTCAGAGACGACGCGTTCTGCGTCCGGGGCCTTGTGCGCGTAGTTGACGATGACTTCGGCGCCGAGCGAGCCGAGTTTGAGGGCGATGGCGCGGCCGATGCCGCGGGAGGCGCCCGTGACGAGGGCCTTCTTACCGTCAAAGGGGCGCTGAGCTGTCACTGGGGCATTCTAACGCAGTGCGAAGCGTAGGCCACCGGCGAGCCCCGGATCCCGGACGTTTGATTGTCTGATTGTCTGTTCAGGCAAAGGGGCAGTCGGGTGGGCTCCGGAGCGGGCCCTCCCCGGGGAGGGAGGCGTTCTCGCCTGGCCGTGAAGTATGGGCTAGGGTGAGGTCTTTCGGCCCTGGGCAGCGCCTGCCCTGTTCCTTGTCCCTTGTTCCTGGTTCCTCTACCGTCTCCCCATGACCCTCAACCTGCCCCAGGCGATGATCGACGAGATGATCGCCCACGCCCTCGCCGACCTGCCCAACGAGTGCTGCGGCATCATCGCCGGCAAAGACGGCGCCGCCACTCGGCTCTACCGTACCAACAACTCGGAGGCCAGCCCCTTCCGCTACAACATCGACCCGCGGGACATCCTGCGCATCGAGCGCGAGACGGATGACAACGGTTGGCAGGTCCTCGTCATCTACCACTCCCACGTCGCCAGCGAGGCCTACCCCTCGCCCACCGACATCCGTCTCTCCCAGTGGCAGGGCACCAGCCCGCCGACAGACCTCTACCCCGGCGCCTACTACGTCCTCGTCTCCCTCAAAGACCGCGACAACCCCGTGGTCCGCGCCTACCAGATCC
>DATDOP010000250.1:0-17306 GCA_035293185.1 Dehalococcoidia bacterium
TGCGACGTGAGGTTGAAGCGCTGCGCCAGCTCGTGCTGCAGACGGCGGATATAGGCGCGCTGCGGCGTTAGCTCCACCGGCCGGTCTTGCGATAGGACGGCGTGGATGGCGTCCTCCGCCTCGGACATGGCGTCCATTACCGGGTCGACACGTCCCGCCGGGCCCTGCAGCGCGATCAGCGCCTGCTGCATCTGGAGCAGGGTGTTGCTCTTGAGCACGTAGATCGGCACACCGCGTGCCTCCGCGTCACGCAGCGCCTGGGGCTTGCGACGGTAGTAGCTGCGGTCCGTGATCACCACGTCGGACTCGTCCAGCCGCTCTGAGATCGAGGCGCCGGAGGCAGTGTCGCGTATCGCCTGGGCCAGGCGCTTGCGCGAGATGCCGAACGGGTAGATGCGCTGTCCGGCGCCTGGAGCCGGGCGTGGCGGCAGCGTCGCTTCCGGGGTCTCCAGCGCAAAGCCGCGGCGTATCGGTGGGCGGCGCTCCTGGATGTCGAGCTGCGCGGTCTCGACACGCACCTCGGCGGAGCTGAGGCTGCGGACCTCGCCATCGGGCGTGAGCTCGCGGATCTCGGGCTGAAGGGCGTAGCCGCGCAGAATCGAGTCCACCGTCTCCGCGACGTCCTTGTGCACGTGCACGCGGTCCCAGCTTTGAAGCTCCACGACCACGGGGAACGTCGGCGGCGCTTTGCGTTCCAGGATCGACTTTTGGGTGCCGCGGCGCCGCGCCTCTTCGTCACCCAGCGTTACGGACTGGATGCCGCCGACCAGGTCGGACAGCGTGGGGTTGGCCATCAGGTTCTCGAGCGTGTTGCCGTGGGCGGTACCCACCAGCTGCACGCCGCGTTCAGCGATAGTCCGCGCCGCCTGCGCCTCGAGTTCGGTGCCGATCTCGTCGATGACGATGACCTCGGGCATGTGGTTCTCGACCGCCTCGATCATCACGGCGTGCTGCATCTGCGGACTCGCGACCTGCATGCGCCGCGCCGAGCCGATCGCCGGGTGAGGGATGTCGCCATCGCCGGCGATCTCGTTTGAGGTATCGACGATGATCACGCGCTTGTTGAAGTCGTCTGCCAGGACGCGGGCGACCTCGCGCAACATGGTCGTTTTGCCCACGCCGGGACGCCCGAGGAGGAGCATGCTCTGCTCGTTGTGGATGATGTCTTCGATCGTCTTGATCGTGCCGAAGACGGCCCGGCCGACGCGGCAGGTCAGCCCGACGATGCGTCCGCCGCGATTCCGGATCGCGGAGATACGGTGCAACGTGCGCTCGATGCCGGCGCGGTTGTCTTCGCCGAACTCGCTGATGCGCGAGACCACGTAGTCGATGTCGCTCTCGGTGACTTCACGGTCGCTCAGGGTGATCTCGCGCCCCAGGAAGCGAGCTTCGGGCAACCGCCCCAGGTCCATGACAACCTCGAGGAGGTCGTGCTTGTCAGGGCGGTTGCGGATCGGGTCGCCGATGTGGGGCGCCAGGGTATCCAGGAGGAGATCAAGGTCATCAGTGATGGTGCGGCTCAAACTCAGGTCAGACTCCAACGGCGTTCTTTGCAACGACAGCTACCTGCTTGGGCAAGGCCAACGGCTTGGCGGTGCGTCTCATCAAGGAGATGAATTCGCTTTGAGGTGTAAAACCGGCGTCTTGCAGGCGGCGCGACAGCCCCTCCGCGGCGTTGGGTACCAGCACGAAGACCGCCTCGCCCGCGGACGCCGTCGCGTTGCAGGCCGCGCTCACGATGCCGGCAACGCCCGCGGTTGTTTCCGGGTCAGCTGTAATCTCCAGGAGCAGGCCCTGGGAAAGACGCGCTGCGCGCACCTGGCCACAGACCTGCCCGTTGCGCTCCTCGATGAGCTGCAGGCCGTTTTTCATCCAGCGACGCTCCTGGGCGGAGTGCCACTCCCCGAAGGTCGCGGCCTCCAGCCGGCGCGTTGCTTCCGGAATTGACTCGCAGTAGAGCCGGAAAAGCGGGTAGCTGTCAGAGGCAACGGCCGGCCGCATGCCCGCGGGACTTGCGTCGCCGGCGCCTACGCGCGCATACAGCGTCTCTTGCTGGTAGGCCGCGAAGCCTGCTTCGCGCACCGCCTGTAACAGGTCGCTGCGGGCAGCGAGGCGCAGGAAGAGCTTGTGAGCGCCCTCCTTGCCAGCCTCCATCGTGGCGCACTCCAGCAGCTCGACTGCCACATTGCGATCCTTCGTCGTGTCCAGCAGGTAGTCGATCTCCCAGGCCTCGGCACCGCCGCGCTGGCGCGCGCCGACGAGGCCCTGCAGGCGCTGTCGCCGCACGCTGACCCAGGCGCCGCGGCGGCGTGCAAAGCTCATCAGCCGGTCGCGCACGACGCTCAGGGCGGCCTGCGCCTCGCCTGCGCCCAGGCGCTCGCGCGGCCAGGCTTCGTTCTCGGAGCTCAGTCCGGAGTACGCCACGAGGGCGGGCAGGTCAGTGGGCAGGAAGCTGCGTACCGAGTTCATTACTTTGCCCCGCTCATGCCCGCTGCAAAGCTCAGGAAGTAGCGATGCAGCCGCGTGTCGTCGGTCAGTTCCGGATGGAAGGACGTGGCCAACAGGTGCCCCTGCCTCGCCGCGACGATGCCGTGTCCTTCAATCTGTGCCAGGATCTTCACGTTGGGGCCGGCGTCCTTGATCAGAGGCGCACGGATGAACACAGCGTGAAACGGCCCGCCCGGCACTTCCTCGATCTGCAGGTCCGTCTCGAAGCTATCCACCTGCCGGCCGAAGGCGTTGCGCACGACTGAGATGTCCATGAGGTCCAGCGTCTCGCGGTCCAGATCCGTGGCGTGCTTGGCCATGACGATCATCCCCGCGCAGGTGCCCCAGACCGGCCGCCGCGCCGCGAACGCCCGCAGCGGCTCCAGCAGTCCGTACATCGCCATAAGTCGCGTGATCGTCGTGCTTTCGCCCCCGGGAATGATCAAGCAGTCGAGGCCTTCGAGGTCGGCTGGCAGCCGTACCTCGCGGACCGCCGCGTCGAGCCTGGTCAGAATTGCTGCATGCTCAGAGAAATCGCCCTGCAGAGCGAGGACACCTACTGTGGACACAGACTCATTGTATCGCAGATGGGAACCGGCAGCGGCAGCTTCTAACAGCTGGCGGCGGAGACGGCGGCTGCGCCCTGGGCGAGAGTCGTCTTGGCGCTGTTGAGGTTGCTGATTGCCGTGGAGACGGCTGCCTGGTTCGATGCGTTGAGCGCGGTGATTAGCTGGTCCGCGGCGGCGCTGGCGGCGTTGGCGCCCTGGGTCAGGGTCCCGTGCGCCGTTGACAGGCAGGCGGGCGCTGAAAGACCGAGAATGCGAGCCGCCAGCTGTTTCACCGTGTTGGCGGCCTGTGTTGAACCGCTGGGATTGCTCGACCCGGCTGAGGCGATGAAGTCGATCTGTGCCCCGAGATCCGGTACCGCGATGGATACGGAGTTCGCATAAGCCGTCGCGGGGTTCGCCGTGGGTTGGGGCGCCGTCGTCGCGGTGGCGGCCGCGGTTGCCTGTGAGGTTGGCGACGTTGCCGGAGCGGTGGCGGAAACCGTGGGCGAAGGCTGGCGTGTGGGCGCGGTGGTGGGGAGCGCAGTTGTCGCCGGGCGCTGGGTCGCGCGCGCGGTGGGACTTGCCGGCGGCGTGCCAATCAGGCGCGCGGTAGGCGAGTCTTTGCCCTCGCTGCTGAACGCGCCGAGAGCGATCGCGACGATGCCCAGCAGGACACCGGCGACCACCACGCCGACTACGAAACTACGTATCTCAGCCACGATGTACTAGAAGGTTACGCGTCCACGGCGCTATTGAGCCAGTACCCTGGGTTTCGGTTCGAATTAGCCGGGTGGGCTGGAAGATCGGCAAGCGATACCTAACGGGCGCGCGGATGGGCCTTTTCGTAGGCTTCGCGGATATGTTCCCGGCTGACCTGGGTATACACCTGGGTGGTGGAGATGTTGGCGTGACCGAGAAGCTCCTGGACCTTGTGGATGTCCATGCCACCTCGCAGCATGTGTGTCGCGAAGCTGTGCCGTAAGGTGTGCGGCGTCACGCGACCACGAATGCCTGCTGCGGTCGCGTAGCCCTTGAGGATCAGCCAGAAGCCCTGGCGCGTGAGGCGTTCGCCACGCCGGTTCACGAACAACGCGGTCTCGTCCCGTTCGCCAACAAGGCGAGGGCGGGCAAAGCGAATGTAATCACTTAGCTCCTGCACGGGTTGGTCAAGCAGTGGTATTTGGCGCTCCCTGTTGCCCTTGCCCACCAGGCGTACGTAGGGCTTGTCTCCTTCGAGCTGAACGTCGCTGACGTCGGTAGACACCAGCTCGGTGACTCTCAGGCCGGTGGCGTACATCAGCTCCAGCATCGCCAGGTCTCGCTTGGCCTCCGGCGTGCTGCGCCGAGCGGGCTGCTCCAGCAACTCATCGATCTCCTGGACGCTGAGAGGCTTCGGCAGCATCTTGCCGACCTTCGGCGAAGCGAGTTGCTCCGTCGGGTTGGCTTTGAGCTTTCCCTCCGCCTGCAGGAACGAGAAGAACGACTTCACGGCCGCGACCTTGCGAGCCACCGTTGCCTCAGCGTACGACTGAGACTTGAGGTGAAGGATGTACTCCATCACCTGGTTCTGGTTTACCAGCGGCCACTGAATCAGATGGCCGTTCTTTTTGCCCGCGATGAAATCCTCAAGCTGCCCAAGGTCGTTGCGGTAAGCGGCAATGGTGTTGCCGGACGCACCCTTTTCGACAGACAAGAATTCCAGGAATTCGGTCACGCAGGTATCCACGAGGCGAACCTCCCTGCCATGGTCGCCAGGTCGCCGGGGAAAGCTTCTGGATTGTAACCACGGTTTTTCCGTGTGTCTAGGCAACTACTAGACCAAATTATTAAGTTATGGAGTCTGGCGTTCCGAGCTTTCTCTGGCTGTAAACGCCTCTTTGCCGATCAGCGGCACGAATCCACAGGCACCCTTGCGCGAGACCGTGAACCCTTCTTTCCCGCGCTCGACCAGCATCAGCTCCTGACGAGAGCGTTCGCCTACCGGAATGATCATGCGCCCACCCTCGGCCAGCTGCTCGACGAGTGACATCGGTATACGCGGCGAAGCGGCGGCGACGATGATCGCGTCGTATGGCGCTTCCGCGGGCCAGCCCAGCTCAGATGTCGCCTGATGGACGGTCACGTTCTGGTATCCGAGCTCGGCCAGCACGCGCCGCGAGCGCTCGACCAGCTCCGGAACCAGCTCAACGGCGATGACTTCCTGCGCAAGCTCGGCGAGAATCGCGGCCTGGTAGCCGGAGCCGGAGCCGAGATCGAGGACTCGCTCGTGTCCCTTCAGCCCGAGTTCCTGCAGCATCATGCCGACGATTCGCGGCTGCGAAATCGTCTGGCCGTGGCCGATGGGTAGGGGTCGATCGGCGTAGGCGTACGGCGCGAATTCGGGGTCGATGAACCGCTCTCTCGGTACCCTGCTCATGGCCTCCAGGACACGCGCATCCGCAACGTCGGGAGGGAGTGAGCGCAGCAGCAGCGCCCGCGCGTCCTCCGTGCTGAGCAGGACGCGGGCGTTTTCGCCGTTGCCAGTGTTGGTCATGGCGGTGCCGGCTTGACTCCGATGTGTGCGTTGCAGGCACCGAACATGAATCGATGGACCCTGATCTCGGAGAGGCCGGCGTCCCGCATGCACTGGCTGATCTCTTCGACGCTCTCGAAGTTATCGACCGACCGAGGCAGGTACTCGTAAGCGGACTTGTCGCCGGAGATCAGGCCGCCAACCAACGGCGAAAAGGTGTGAAAGTAAAAGTCGAACAGGTGGCGAAAGCCCCACAGGCGCGGCCGGTTCAGCTCCAGGAACACGACGCGGCCGCCGGGCGCCAGCACGCGCGTCATCTCGCCGAAGGCGCCGGTGAGGTCTGGGACGTTGCGGCCTCCGAATGCCATCGTGGCGGCGCGAAAGACGCCGGCGGCGTAGGGCAGGCGCATAGCGTCGCCTTCGTGATGGTCGACACGGCGTTCGCTGCGCTGGACGCTCTTCTCATGGCCCAGAACGAGCATCTCCCGCGCGATATCGATGCCGACGACGAATCCGGTTTCGCCGACGCGCTTGGCCATCTCAAAAGCGAGATCGCCGGTGCCGCTGGCTACGTCGAGCGCGCGATCGCCGGGGCCGAGTTTCGCTTCCCGCGCGGCGACCTTGCGCCAGCCTCCGTCCATACCCATGGACATCAGCCGGTTCATCAGGTCATAGCGCGGTGCGATGCGTCCGAACATAGCCGCGACGACGGTGGGATCGCCGTGGGGCAGCTCTGGGGCAGTGGCCTTGCTCACAGGTCTAGTGTAGAGGACGGGACCGGCTTAGCCGAAAAAACCGCGTTGCACGGCGTCGAGTATCCAGCTCGCGAGCTCGTCAGGCCGGTCGACATGGATGTCGTGCGGCGCCCCGACGAAATGCCTGGCTTCAGCGTACTTCAGCTTCGGTATGAGTCTCTCCAGCTCTTCATCACGGCGTTTGCGCCGCTCTTCGTCAGGCGAGTCCGCCACCGCGATCAGGACAGGGAGCGTCACCTGCTCGCTTAGCTCAGACGGCTTTTGGTCCCACAGCGCTCGCAGGATGGCCATGTGGTGGTCAAGGGTCAGCCGGGGACGGATGGTCGCGTCCTCCAACGTCTCGTAGTTGCCCATCTGCATCTCGATCTGATCCTCACGCCACGTTGGGTGAAAGGAACGGAAGCGCTCCACGAGTTGCGCTCGCGGCGTTCCCAGGAGGTTGGGCGGCCGTAATTGCTGTGCGATTGTTTCCCAGGTTGAGCCCGGCCGGCCCGAGAGGTCGATGAAGCCGCCGTCGACGAGCACGATGCCGGAAGCAGCTTCCGGGTAGCGCGCCGCAAAGTCCAACACGACGTTGCCGCCCCACGATTGGCCAGCGAGGATGGGCCGTTCCAGCCCCAGCACCTCGATCAGCGATCTCAGGTCCGAGGAGGTCTCGTCGAAGCCGTAACCGGTCTCCGGCTTGTCGCTGAGGCCATGACCGCGTTGGTCCACCGCGACGGCGCGATGGCCGGAGGCGCTGAGGGCTCCGCCCACGCCGTCCCAAGTCCTGGCGTTGGACGCGAGGCCGTGTACCAGCAGGAAGGGACGGCCTGCGCCGGGCCACTCTCGTATCGACAGCGAGACCTCGCCGGCGGGTACACGGCGGACGAGCGGCGTCAACGGCGATTCCAACGCGCCCCCTGAGGCGTATCACCCAGCTCGAAGCCCAGCTGGTCCAGCAGGTCGCGGGCCTTGTCGGCCATGTCGTAACGCTTGGCGGCGCGCAAAGCCTCACGCAGTTCGATCACGAGGTCGACCAGGCGGTCCTCGATCTCCGGAGAGGTGGTCGCTGCGCCGTCACGCAGGGACTGCAAGCGAGCGAGAAGGTCGATTTTCTCGTTGCCGGTCAAGGATCCCAGGCCCTCCACGTAACGAGCCAGCTCTTGCATCGGATCGCCGTCGCCTGACTCGTCGGTGAACTCGTAACCGGAGACGGCGTTTGATGCGTTGAAGGTCGGCACCACTTCGCGTGCGCCGGAACGGAACGCTTCGAAGGGTAGCTCGGCGCCCGCCTCGTAGCGGTTGACTCCCGCCCCGCCGATGAGCGTCACGCCGCCCTGGCCGGAGACGCTGGCGGTGCCCGTATTGGGGTCGAAGCAGATGCCGGTGTATGCGTCGATGCCCAGGATGGTGACGTCCGGCGGGAGGCGCTCCTGGAGCACGTCGAAGCGCTTGGCGCCCATGTAGCAGAAGCGTGAATCGTAATTGTCGCCGCCGGAGTTGTCGTCGAAGTGCGGAACGATCGCGAGGCTCATGCCCAGCTCCGACATCAAGTCCAGCCCTTCGGCCCAGAAGGGGTCCTCACCCGCCTTGTAGACTTCGTAGACCGGTACAGCAAAGCGCCCGAGGGAAATGGACGCGGCGCTGGCAAACAGCATGTCGGCGCCGGCTTCGAAGCTCTCCACAACTGCCTGCCAGATCGGGGAGTCGCGCCACTGGCGAATGGCGTATGTGGGACTGCCGGGGCCGGCGAAGATCAGGTTGGCGTCCCGGATGGAGGCCACGGCAGCGGCAATCTGGGACGGCGCGCACGCGTCGCGATGCCGATAGCTGGCGACACGGAGTTCCGTCTGCAGGTGGTGGGCGTAGTACTCGACGGCCTTTTCACAGATGGCGTCTACGTTGGTCTCGTAGCCTGCCGTGGTGTCCAGGAAGACCGCGCGCGGAGCCTTGGCAATGCGCTTGAGCGCGGAGCGATGGATCGAACTCATGGCCGCCATGAGTTCGCCTGCGCCTACGAGTGTAATGCGACCGGTCATTCCAGCTGCTCCCGCGCGGGTGCGCCGCTGATTCTAGCACGCGGGGTTGCCTGGGAAAGAAACAGGCCGTCCCTCCGAAGAAGGACGGCCTGTCGTTGCCGTTAACCGGATGCTTAGCGGCTGCCCCGAAGGCGCGGGTCCAGCACGTCGCGCAGGGCGTCTCCGAACAGGTTGAAGGAGAACACCAGCATTCCGATAGCAAGTCCGGGGTAGATCGCCAGGCCAGGCTGGGTGCGCATGTACTGGCGCCCCTCCAGGCTGAGCATCTGGCCCCAGGACGGGAATGGCGGCGGCAGTCCATAGCCGAGGAAGCTAAGCGTCGCTTCGAGCAGGACCAGGAAGCCCAGCGAGAAGGTTGCGTTCAGCACAATGAGTGCGAAGACGTTGGGCAGGATGTAGCGCATCATGATGCGCCTGTCGCTGCAACCAATGACTCGGGCAGCTTCGATGAAGGGGCTGGCCATGACGTAGATCGTCTGGCCGCGCAGGGTGCGAGACTGAATCGGCCCGCCGATTACGCCGAGCACGATGACCAGCTGCCATAACCCGGAATCGAAGATGCCGAGGATGACGATCAGGATGACCAGCGGTGGCAAGGCCTGGAATACATCGACAATGCGGTATAACACCTTGTCGACCCAACCCCCGTAGAAGCCGCTCATGATGCCGATGAAGGCACCCATCGACATGGATATGAGCACGGCGCCAAACGAGACCATGACCGCGGTGCGAGCGCCGTACATCAATCGGCTGAGGATGTCACGCCCAATGGCGTCGGTGCCGAGGAGATGGGCGTTACTGGCGCCTTCCAGCCTCGCCCGCAGGTCCTGCTTCGCGTAGGGATACAGCCAGGGGACCATCTGCTCCAATTGGTCGGCCAGGTAGGGTACCGGGTGGTCGGATAGGCCTATCGTGCGGCTGACCTTGTTGGTGGTCTCTGGGACCACGTCGCCGATGACGAAGAAGAAGATAACCACTACGCCACAGACGAAGCCGAGCGGCTTCTTCCGGGCAAAGTTCTTCAGGCCAAGGGCCAGCCGGATGGGCAGAGGTTTATGAACCGGCGCTTCCCAACCCTCGATCTCCGCAATGCTGCCAAGTTCTGAAACTGCCATTGCTTCCTCCGCCTCCTGACCTTAGTTGAACCTGATCCGAGGATCGAGGAACGCATAACTGATGTCCACGAGAAGCACGGAGACCATCAGTAGAACCGCAAAGACGAAGGTCAACCCCTGGATGACCGGATAGTCGAGGTTATTGACGGCGTCAACCAGATAGCGGCCCATGCCCGGGATGATGAAGATCTGCTCGAAAATGACCGTGCCGGCGACGATCTGCGGTAGTCCTACGCCAATCACGGTCACGACCGGGATCAGCGCATTGCGCAGCGCGTGCTTGTAGAGGACCGTGGTCTGGCTAAGGCCCTTGGCGTGCGCCGTCCGGATGTAATCCTGGCGCAGAACCTCGAGCATTTGCGTCCGTGTTAAGCGGATCAGTCCCCCGCTAGGCGTGAGGCCAATGATCAAGGCGGGGAGCAACATGATCTTGAAGTGGGCCACGGGGTCTTCAGTGAGATACCTGAAGTTAATCGGTGGGGCCCAGTTGAACCAGATCGATCCGAATGTGATCACCAGTACGGCGATCCAGAAGCTGGGAACGGCGGCCAGCAGGATGGCGACGCTGCGCAGGCCGTAGTCCGCGAACCTGTCCTGGCGGAGCGCCGCGAACACGCCCAGCGGCACAGAAGCAATGATCGAGCAGAACTGGGCCCAGAGGCCGAGCTCGAAGCTCACAGGGATGCGTCGCTGCAACTCTCCCAGCACCGGACGGCCGCTGTGCAGGGAAGCTCCGAGGTCGCCCTGGAGGAGGCCTCTCTCGCCGCCCCAGAACCAGGAAACGCCGACCCACTCAAAATACTGAGTGTAAAGGTGGCCGGACAGGCCCAACTCCCTCTCCAAGGCCGCGCGGAGTTCAGGATCGTTGCGTCCGTATTCACCAATGATCAGGTCGATTACATCGGCGGGCAGGAAAACCCGGAGCAAGAGGAAGATGAAAACCGTGACCAGGGTAATCGTTGGTATCGTGAGTAAGAGTCTTTGTAATATGTACTTCTGCACTCCCGAGACACCTCCAGAAGATCTGCTCCCCAGCAGAAGCGTCCCGGCCAGGAATGCCGGAACCTCATCTCTGCATTAACGATACGAAGCCTAGGGGCACATAGATTGGCCCCCGACTCGTCGGCGCGAGACTAGCAATGACTAAAGGGACTGTCAAGCGAACAAATTCGTTTCAATAATCACTTCGTCCCATACGAGTCGTGTGCGCACTGAGGCGAACCGTATCCCCTGCGACAGCGTATCTCTGACAACTCCCTTGCCAATCTTTCGTTACAGGAGGGACCTGATGAGACTCGATGAGCACAAACTGTATCTGCTGGGCGAGTTTGCCGAAGACTATCTCGAACATCGGATGAGCCGGCGCGACCTGATGCGTCGCGCCCTCCTGGTCACGGGCAGCATACCGCTGGCGGCTACATCGCTATTCGCCCTCGGCTGCGGTGATTCTGATTCCGAAACTGCCCCAACCGCGACAACTGCGCCGCCGACCGCAACGCCTGCTCCCACGACTGCAGCGTCGGGGGCCAGGGTCCCGGAGACCGACGCCGCGATCACCGCCGAAGCCGTGACGTATCGCGGCGCTGCGGGCGAACTGAAGGGTTACCTTGCGCGACCCCGTGCAGGCGGACCCAGCGCCGGCGTACTGGTAATCCACGAGAACCGCGGTCTCGTCGAACACACGCGCGATGTCGCGAGACGGTATGCCAAAGAAGGTTTTGTCGCACTCGCCGGCGATATGGCCTCGCGCGGCGGCGGCAGCACCGAGGACACGCAAAGGAACCTGGGCCTGTTGAACCAGGTCATGGCCGAGGATCACGTCAAGGATCTTCAGTCAGGTGTCGATTTCCTGAAGGCGCAGAGCTTCGTAAAGACCGGCGCGCTTGGGGTTACCGGATTCTGCTATGGAGGCGGTTTCACCTTTGACGTGATCGCCGGCAGCGCCGACATCAAGGCAGGTGTGCCTTATTACGGCACCGCCGCTCGCGCTATCAGCAATGGACTCAACCGAACCAAAGCTGCCGTGCTGGTCATGTACGGCGGGACGGATGCGCGCATTACCGGTGAGCGTGCGCAGGTTGAAGCGGCGCTCAAGGCGGCCGGTGGAACCTACGAGATCAAGGTCTACGAACAGGCCGGACACGCTTTCTTCAATGACACCGGTGGTTCCTACAACGAAGCCGCGGCCAAGGACGCCTGGACCATGACGCTCGGGTGGTTCCGCAAGTACCTTGCCTGAAAGCAAACGCAGAGGCCCGGACGGTTTGCCGGGCCTCTGCTGGTCTGCGTGCGGGCTTTCTAGATCGCGGCCAGCGCACGTCCGTGAGCCGCGTTTTCGCGCTGCTCGCCCAGACCGGAGGTCTGGATGATCTGCCGTACGACCCCTTCTTTGTCGAGAACGTAGCTAGCGCGTAGGGCGACGCCCAGCTGCTCATGGAAGCAGCCGTAGGCCTGGGCAACGGCACCGTGGGGCCAGAAGTCGGCGAGAACAGGGAAGGGAAGGTTGTTCTCCTGAGCCCAGTGCGCCAGTAACGGCCGGGCGTGGCAGGAGATGAGGATGACTTTCGAGCCGTCCGCGCTTAGCGACGTGTAGTCATCGCGCAAGGCGCAGGCCTCGGCGTCGCAGGTGCCGGTGTAGGGGAAGGGAATGAAGGCGATGACCGCCTTGCTTCCCTTGAGGTCCGCGAGCGAAACGTCGTTGTTGTTCTGGTCTTTGAGCTTGAAATCGGGCGCGGGCTGGCCTACGGCAGCAGGCATGGAACACTCCTTAAGCTTGCAGTTCGCGGGGCGCAAAGAGCGTGTCACACTTCATTAGGCTGCGCAAGGATGGCAGGCCCGCGCTTGTTGTAGCACCGTCGCCGGGCTACGGTTAGAGCGTGACTGAATTGCTGGAGGCGCTGGTCCTTGGCATTGTCCAGGGCCTCACGGAGTTCTTACCCATCTCCTCTACAGGCCATCTGATCCTCGCGGAAGAGTTTCTTGGCATTCCGGAAGGCAAGTTCGGCCTGCCCTTCGACGCGGCGATTCACCTCGGCACGCTGGCCGCCGTGCTGGTCTACTTCCGCCAAACGATCACTCGGATTGTCGCCGCGTGGTTCGCGAGCCTTGCGGGGTTGAACTGGCGTCACACGCCGCAGTCGCAGCTCGCCTGGCTGCTGATCCTCGGCACCATCCCGGCCGTGATTGCCGGCGTGTTCATTGAGAGCACGGCTGAGGATGAGCTGCGCGACCCAGCGCTGGTGGCCGTGATGATGATCCTGTTCTGCATCCCGATGATCCTGGCCGAGCGCTGGGGCCGCGGCCGGCGCGAAATTGTCGGCGTGACGCCAAGAGACGCACTGCTGATCGGTGTTGCCCAGAGCGTCGCACTGATCCCCGGCGTCTCGCGGTCCGGCATCACGATTTCGACAGGCATGCTCGCCGGCCTGCGACGCGAAGAGGCGGCCTCGTTTGCCTTCCTGCTCTCGGCGCCGGTGATCGCCGGTGCCGGCGGCAAGCAGGTCTTCGACGCCGTGCGCGATGGCAATAGCGCGGCGGGCGGCCTCGATGTCTACCTCACCGGGCTGATCGCAGCCGCCATCGTGGGCTACGTGGCGGTGGCGTTTCTGATGAAGTATCTGCGCACAAACTCGCTCATGGGGTTCGTAGCCTATCGAGTGATCCTGGGAGGGTTCGTGCTCGCGCTGGTGGCTGCCGGGTGGCTCTAGTCCGCGCGATCGGCGCGTTTAATCAGGGTCTCGACTACATCAGGAAGCTCCGTGAGGTGGTTGATCACGGCGTTCGGCCGCACCGGCGCCGCGGACGGATCTTCCTGGCGATATTGATGGGTTAGCACGGTCAGCATGCCCAGCGAGGCCGGCCCGGCCACGTCTGCATCAAGCCGGTCGCCCACGAAGACGACTTCGGTTGTCGTGGCGCCCATCAGCCGGGCGGCCTCCTGATAGATCGAAGCGTGCGGCTTACGCCAGCCAAACTCGCAGGAGGAGACGGTTAGCTCCAGGTGCCGGCCGAGGCCGCGTTCGTCCATGATCCGATTCAGCGTCGCGGCGCCCATGAAGGCGTTGGAGACGCAGGCCAGCCTGACTCCCAGGGCCCTTAGCGACGCGAGCGCCTCACTCATGCCAGGCTCTGGCGGTAGGACTTTCGCCGTGTAGACGCTGGTCTCCAGCAGCTCGTCCGTGAAGCTGGCCAGGGCTGCGGCCGGCGGTTCGAGATTGAGCTGGCGTAGCGCCGTCGCGACGTACTCGGTGGTCGGGGGCTGCTGCACCCTGTCAGCGTCCGTGCGCCAGATGTCCTCCCACTCCGCGAAGTAGTGCTCCACGGCGTCGATCAGGTCTGCTATCGGCGGGACGTCCGGCATCGCCGCAAGCAAGGCAGCGCGGGCGCGACCGTAGCAGCGGCGCAGCGCGTCCGGGTCCTCGGCGGGCGAACTCCAGAGCGTGCTACCAATGTCGAACAGGACTACACGAGGTGACGCCATGCTTCGAGTCTAGCAGCCTCATCTTGCAGGCGACAGGGAGGCGATTTCACGGAACTTTAATGCTCACGTAGCAGTCATGTAATCGAATCCAAAGCTCGAATGCGTAGCCTTGGTGGGACGCGTGGTTGGAGAGCCACAGGCAACGGCCACGCCGGGAGGTTACGATGCTCAACAAGCGAAACGGCCTGAAGTTGCTGATCCACGCCTGCCCTCGCTGTGGCGGCTCCGCATACCTGGAAGACCCAAACGAGGACGAGTGGCGCTGTCTGCAGTGCGCCCGCTCTGTGCCGTCACCGGTTGCCGTCCGCAGTACACGCAGCGCAGCTTGAAAGTCGCCGGTTGTGCTGCCGGCTTGCTAATCTGGATGTGTGAAATCCCTGGAGCGCTACGGTAGCCTGACCCGTCTCGCCGCGGCCGCGGTGGTGCTGGCGATCGGCGTGATCGCGCTCTGGCAGGCCGGAGTCGTCTTCAATTCGAACGAAGCGTCGATCACGGACGCGAGCGGCCGCACAGTCGAGCTGCAACCCTCCGACGTTTCCGTGACGACGCCAACGCCTCCCGGCCGGACCGTAGGGCTGGAGAAAGGCAACGTTGCGCCCGACTTCGAGTTTTCGAGCTTCGAAGGCGATCGGATGCGTCTCTCCGACTTCCGCGGACGGCCCGTGTTCTTGAACTTCTGGGCGACGTGGTGCGGCCCCTGTCGCGCCGAGCTGCCGAGAATGGAGGTCGCGTTGCGCGATCACGCGGGAGACGGGCTGGCGATCATCGCCGTGAACAACGGTGAGAGCATCCAGACGGCCGAGCGCTTTCTTCAGAAGCTCGACGTCAAGCTCACGGCCTACGCCTACGACCCTGCCGCGTCGGTTGTCCGGCGCTACTCCATCCTGGGCTTCCCCACCAGCTACTTCATCGACGCCAACGGCGTGATTACCGGCGTCTACGCGACGGAGCTGAGCACGAAGCTCATGGAAGATGCGATTCAAGAAGCGATCGCCGGAAACGCGCTGAACTGAGACGGAGGAGTCAGCAAGTGATCCTCGAAGTCGCGATTCTGGACGTCAAGCCCGATCTGGTGGGGGATTTCGAGAACGCCTTCCGGGAAGCCTCGCAGTACATCGCCGCCACGCCGGGCTATGTCTCGCATGAACTGCAGCGCTGCCTGGAGGACGCGAACCGTTACATCCTGCTCGTGCAGTGGCAGACGCTTGAAGCCCACACGCAGGGCTTTCGCGGCTCACCGGGTTATCAGGAATGGCGGCGCCTGCTCCACCACTTCTACGACCCGTTTCCGACGGTCCAGCACTACGAGAGCGTCTTCCGCCAGGAGGCGCCTACTTCTTGAGGTAGGTCTCCAGCGCCTTGCGCAGCGGCGTTAGCTGCGGCTGCAGCACGCGCTCGAGGTTGCTGTTGTCCGCCGTGGCGGGGTTGGCGATGAAATCGACCGCGCCGGCGCTGAGCGGCGGCGTGATGAAGGGCTGCAGCGAAGCCAGCTTGCCGATCGCCTTGCCGACGAAGAGCGGCTGGTGTAGCAGGAAGCGCTTGCGTCCCATGACTTCGAGGCCGGTCTTGAGCACGTCGTTCATCGACATCACCTCCGGGCCGCCCAGCTCGAACAGCTGGTTGGCGGCGGCCGGTGACAGCGCGGCGTCCGCAATAACACGTCCCACATCGTCGATGAACACGGGCTGCATTGCCTGCTTGCCGTCGCCGAACATCGGCATGAACGGCAGGAAGTTGGTGAAACCCAGCAGGCGGTTGAGCGCCTTGTCACCGGGGCCGTATACCCAGCTGGGGCGTACCACCGTCCATTCGAGCCCGCTGTTGACCAGGTGTTGCTCCGCCTGCCATTTGAACCGGAACCAGTGCTGTCTGGCGTCCGCGGCGGCGCCGACGCCGCTCACCGTGACGAAACGCTTCACGCCGGCAGCTTTCGCGGCGTCGACCTGGTTGACGGTGCCTTGGTAGTCGATCTCTTCGAAGGTCCAACCGCGACGCGGGACTTCGATGGGAGAGGTAGGGAACTGGACGGAGTTGATCACAACGTCAGCGCCGGTCATCGCGGCGGCGAGGGAGTCCGGCCGGCGTACGTCCCCGGCTCGCGCCTCGACCTTGCCCCCGAAAAGGCGCTCGATCCTGGAAGCGTCTCGGCCGAGCACCGCGACGCGTTCACCCCGCTTCAGCAGCTCGCCAACGATGGCCGAACCCACGAATCCGGTGCCGCCGGTTACCAGGATCATTACGACCTCCCCAGCCGCGCTTTCGCGTAGCTACAGGAGGTCGGGTCTGCGCCGTGCCCAGGCTCGCAACCTGCAGCGACGTGCCGCGCTTACGTCAATGGCCAGAGCTTACGCTTGCGAGGCATATTGTGCAAGTGCGCACGTTCACAAATGTCCCTAATCCATTGCGAGGGCGATAGCCCGCGGCAATCTCGGACCTGAGGTGGCGTGGCTGCATGACGTGTCGACGAGATTTCCACGCCGTCCCCGGCGGGCGTGCCCTAGGGTCGTCGGCGTGTCGAACACGCAAGCCTAAAGGCATGCAGCTACGGTTCGGGTCCTACTCGGTTGGCTAGCGGTTCGAATTCATCAGGCCAGCGCCGCCAGCGCTGACTCCACGCTCTCTTCCGGGCTCACGTTGTAGTGCGCGTCGACGACCTTGCCCGCCTCGTCGATCACGAACGAGCTGCGGAAGATGCCCATAAACTTGTTGCCGTCCCTCTCGCGCTCGCCCCAGACGCTGTACGCCTCGGCGATCGCGTGGTCCTGGTCGACGAGCAGCGGGAACGGCAGGCTGAACTTCGACTTGAACGCCTGGTGCGACTCAACGTCGTCAGGGCTGACACCCAGGACAACCGAGTTCTTGCCCTCCACGTTGCTGTAGTTGTCGCGGAAGCCGCAGGCCTGACGCGTGCAGCCGGGCGTATCGTCTTTGGGGTAGAAGTAGAGCACCACGCGCTTGCCACGCAGGTCGCTCAGCTTCACCCGGTTGTTCTGGTCGTCCACCGTCTCGAAGTCGGGTGCCTGGTCTCCCACCGTTATCTGGGCCATCGTTTCCTCTTTCTATGCGCCGGGGTGTTCCATTCCCGGCAAGCTCCTAAGTAAGGCTCGCCACCGCCTTGGCGGCGCTTTGCGTGGATTTGACGCCGTACTGCACGTCCACCAGCTTGCCCTGCTCGTCGATGACGAAGTGGCTGCGGAGGATGCCCATGTACTTGCGGCCGTACATCGATTTCTCCTGCCAGACGCCAAAGGCCTCGGCGATGGCGTGTTCCTTGTCGATCAGCAGAGGGAACGGCAGATCGTACTTCGATTTGAAGCTCTGGTGGGACTTCGCGCCGTCCGGGCTGACGCCGAGCACCACGGCGTTGGCCGCCTCGATCTGCGGGTAG
>DATDOP010000251.1:0-11065 GCA_035293185.1 Dehalococcoidia bacterium
ATCTGGGCGTTCGGCGTCGTGCTCTGGGAAATGCTCACCGGCGAGCGGCTCTTCTCGGGCGAGACGGTCTCGGACACGCTCGCCGCGGTACTGACGAAACGACCTGATCTCGCCGTTCTCCCGGCCGGCACTCCACGGGCGATCTCCTGGATCCTGGAGCGCTGCCTCGAGCCCGACCCGAGGAAGCGCCTCCGGGACATCGGCGAGGCGCGCCTCGCGATCGAGCGGTCGCATGAAGAGCCTGCTCCAGACTCCGCGACCGACGAGAATGAGCGAGGCACAAGGCGAATCCGCATCTACGCCCCCTGGGCGATCGCGGCGTTGCTGGGTCAGGCTTTCGCCCATTCCCAAGATTCCTAGCTGCTGCCTCCCGTAGGAGTCGGGGCCGTATCTCAGTCCCCGTGTGGCTGACCGTCCTCTCAGACCAGCTATCGATCGCAGCCTTGGTAGGCCATTACCCCACCAACTAGCTAATCGAACGCAAGCCCCTCCAAAAGCGGCCGAAGCCTTTGATGACCCTTCCGTAGAAAGGCCACAACATGCGGTATTAGCTCGCCTTTCGGCAAGTTATTCCCCACTTCTGGGCAGGTTGCTAACGCGTTACTCACCCGTCCGCCACTGACCCGAAGGTCCGTTCGACTTGCATGCCTGATGCACGCCGCCAGCGTTTATCCTGAGCCAGGATCAAACTCTCCGTAAGATACCTGGAAACTCGATTATTCGAGTCCGGATTTCATGTAAACGGGATTACCCGTACTTCCTTTCGCTATTCAGTTGTCAAGGTGCTTGCCTTTTAGGCGCGTCCACCAGATTAGCACCGCGGCTCTGGCTCAGTCAATTGACCGAACCACCACGGCCGGAACGACTCCTATGGAAACCTGGTAAACAGCGCTTGCTCAGCTATCTTCCGGCTTTTCGTGCTTGCCAGTCAAGGCCGGACTGGCTACATTCTCACGAGGCCGAACTTTGCTTCGGCCCATTTCCATCTGTCTTGTCAGTTAGCTTCGTAAAAGCTACGGTTAGGGTTGCAGGCTAGAGGAGTGAAAATTTGCAGGACGTCAAGTACGTAAGGGCTTCCAGCGTTGACGAAGCCGTCTCCCTGCTCTCCCAGGGGGGAGCAACCGCCAGGGTCCTCGCCGGCGGTACCGACATCATTGTCCAGGCGCGCGAGCGCCGCAGGCCCGTCAGCCTTTTTGTGGACATCAAGCCGATCTCTGAGACCCAGGACCTCAAGTACGACGCCGACGCCGGCCTGACCATCGGCGCGGCCACGCCCTGCTACATCATCTATAACAATGACACCGTGAAGCGCCTCTACCCGGCGCTGGTGGAAGCAGCAACCGTGATCGGCGGCGTGGCGATTCAGGGCCGCGCCAGCCTGGGCGGCAACCTCTGCAACTCCGGTCCCGCCGCTGACTCCGTGCCGGCGATGATCGTCCTGCAAGGCACGGCGAACATCGCCGGGCCCAACGGCCGCCGCAGCGTCGCGATCGAAGACTTCTGCACCGGACCCGGTCAAAACGTCCTGCAGCCGGGCGAGTTCGTCGTCTCGCTGCACTTTCCTTCGCCTGCCCCGAACAGCGGCGCGGCCTGGGAGCGGTTCATCCCGCGCAATGAGATGGACATCGCGGTGTGCAACGCGGGCGCCTACGTGCGGTTCGACGGCAACGTGGTCAGCGCGGCCCGGTTCGCGCTGGGCGCGGTCGGGCCGAAGTGCTTCTTCGTCACCGAAGCCGCGGACGCCATCGTCGGCAAGCCGCTGACCGACGAGACGATCAAGGCTGCGGCCGCTGCCGCGAAGGCAGCTGCGCGGCCAATCGACGACATGCGCGGGACTATCAAGCAGCGTAAGCACCTCTCGGCGGTGCTGGTGGAGCGCACGCTTCGCAAGGCGGCCGAGCGGGCTAGAGGGGGCTAGGGAAACTTGAGCGAACGCATCGTTATTACTGCCACGATCAACGGCGAGGAGCAGGAGTTCCTGGCTGATTCGCGCGACAGCCTCCTGGAGGCGCTGCGGGAGCGCATCGGACTCACGGGCGCCAAGGAAGGCTGCAACAACGGTAACTGCGGCGCCTGCGCCGTGATCATGGACGGACGCCTGGTCAACTCCTGCTGCGTCCTCGCCGCGGAAATCGAGGGAGCTGAGATCACCACCATCGAGGGTGTGGCCACGCCAGAGGGCCTGCACCCGATTCAGCAGTGCTTCCTGGAGGAGGCGGCCCTGCAGTGCGGCATCTGCACGCCGGGGTTCATCATGTCTTCCAAGGCGCTGCTGGAGAAGAACCCCAACCCTACCGAGCATGAAATCAGGTTCTGGCTCTCCGGTAATCTCTGTCGTTGTACCGGCTACGACAAAATCGTCCGGGCCGTCCAGCGCGCCGGCGAAATGATGCGAGGTTAATCATGGTTGCATCCAAGCAATACAGAGTCATCGGCACCCGCCCGATCCGTCATGACGGGACCGACAAGGTGACCGGCCGTGCCCAGTACGGCGCCGACATTCACCTGACCGGCATGCTGTTCGGCCGGGTCAAGCGCAGCCCACACGCGCACGCGATCATCAAGAAGATCGACGTGTCCAAGGCGCTGGCGCTGCCGGGAGTGAAGGCCGTGATCACCAACGCCGACTTCCCACGGCCGCCCGAGGGCGTGGGTACCTCCGGTGAGGGTCCGCCGCAGCCCTGGCGTTTCCAGGTCCAGAACTTCCTGGCCGAGAACAAGGCGCTGTACCGCGGCCACGCGATTGCCGCCGTGGCGGCGACCGACCAGCACATCGCTGAGGACGCGCTGGCGCTGATCGACGTGGAGTACGAGGTGCTGCCGCCGGTCATGGACGTGCGCGAGGCGATGAGCGAGAACGCGCCGATCCTGCACGAAGACCTGTTCACCAAGGACAGCACGCCGCTGGCCGACGCCCCGACGAAGGCGAGCAACATCGCGTCGCACAACCAGATCAAGCGCGGCGACGTCCAGAAGGGCTTCGCCGAGGCGGACATCGTGCTGGAGCGCGAGTTCACGACGACGATGTACCACCAGGGCTACATTGAGCCGCACAACGGCACGGCGTACTGGGGCCGGGACGGTCACCTGACCGTCTGGAACAGCAGCCAGGCGCCGTTTGTGTTCCGCAACACGCTGTCCAGCGTGCTGCAGATCCCGGCGCAGAAAGTCACCGTGGTCCCTCTGGAGATCGGCGGCGGCTTCGGCGGCAAGCTGTACATGTATTTGGAGCCGCTGGCGGCATTGCTTTCGAAGAAGACCGGCAAACCCGTCAAGATGACGATGACGCGCGAAGAGGTCTTCGAGGCCACCGGCCCAACCTCCGGCACCTACGTACGCGTGAAGATCGGCGCCAAGAACGACGGCACGCTCACCGCGATGGAGGCCTACATGGCCTATGAGGCGGGCGCGTTCCCCGGTTCACCGGTCGGTGGCGGCATGAACGGCATCTGTGCGCCGTACAACATCGACCACGTACTGGTCGATGGCTACGACGTCGTGCTGAACAAGCCCAAGACCGCGGCGTACCGCGCTCCCGGCACACCTGCCGGCGAGTTCCCCGGCGACGCGGTGATCAACGAGATCGCCGACATGCTGGGCATGGACCAGATCGAGATCCGTCTGAAGAACGCGGCCAAGGAAGGCGACGACCGGCCGTGGGGCGGCAAATGGGGCCCGATCGGCGTCGTCGAGTGCCTCGAGGCGATGAAGAACTCACCGCACTACAAGTCTGAGCTGCAGGGTGAGAACCGCGGCCGCAGCCTGGCCCTGGGTTACTGGGGCAACGCCGGCCTCGAGACGAGCTCGAGTGCCAGCGTCAACGCGGACGGGTCCGTGAACCTGGTCCTCGGCTCGGTCGACATCGGCGGCTCGCGGCCGGCGCTGGCGATGCAGCTGGCAGAGACGATCGGCATCACCGCCGAGGAGGTCTGGCCACGCATCGTCGACACCGACAGCGTGGGCTTCAACTTCTTCACGGCCGGCAGCCGCACCGCTTTTGCCGGCGGCTGGGCAGCCTATGAGCTGGGCATGGAGATCCGCCGCCAGATGACGGCACGCGCCGCCAAGATCTGGGAGTGCAAGGAAGACGAAGTCACCTACGGTGACGACGGCGTCATTCACGGGCCCAAGGACTCGGAAGGCAAGGACCGCCAGTTCACGTTCAAGGCGCTCGCGGGGCAGCTGAACCGCACCGGCGGCATCATCGACGTGTCCGTGAACATCAACAAGTCGTCCGTGGGCCCGGCCTTCGCCGGTCACATCGCCGACGTCGAGGTGGACCGCGACACGGGGAAGGTGCAGGTGATCCGCTACACGGCGACCCAGGACGTGGGCACGGCGATTCACCCGAGCTACGTCGAGGGCCAGATCCAGGGCGGCGTCGCCCAGGGCATCGGCATGGCGCTGACGGAGGAGTACCACTACGGCAGCGACGGCCGCATGCAGAACTCGACCTACCTCGATTACCGGATGCCGACCGCGCTCGACCTGCCGATGATCGAGACCGTCCTGGTCGAGGTGCCGAACCCCGGTCACCCGTACGGCGTCCGTGGCGTCGGTGAGGTGTGCATCGTGCCGCCGCTGGGCGCGGTGCAGGGCGCCATCGCCGAGGCGATCGGTGTGCGCTTCAACAGCCTGCCGATCCAGCCGCAGGACATCATCGACGCTCTATACGACGAGTAAGCGCTCCTTCGGGAGAAAACGAAGCACCCAAGACGGGGAGGCGGGTTCGCCCACTTCCCCTTTACTTTGAAAGCTGGTGGCACCCCAGACCCCGCTAAAGGGGCGCAAGAGCGCTAGATTCCGGATAATAGCGCCTGATAGAGGAGCGTTGGTAACCGTCTTCATCTGTATCGAAGCCGGGGGACACCCCCACTCCCCCGCTAAAGGGGCGCATGAAGCGTCTCGCTCACTGCAGCGTCCTCCGTTGGAGGTCACGTGGTAACCGTCTTCATCCCGAATGCCTTCCGCAAGTTCAGCGGCGGCCGCGAGCAGGTCCAGGTGCCGGGGGGGACAAGCCTGCGCCGCGTGTTCGAGGCGCTGGAGACAGAGTGCCCCGGGATCAGGGACCAGCTGATGTTCGAGGGCAGGATCGTGCATCCAGGGCTGGCGATCTTCGTCGACGACGAGCAGATCACGCAGGGCCTGATCGAACAGATCCCGGAGGACGCCACGGTTCGAATCCTGCCCGCGATGGGCGGCGGCCGTTAGCGTGACGGCGAGAGGCTTTCGCCGGTGATGTCGCCGGTTCCAGCGGGACGTCATGCGACAGCCTGGGTCACCCAGCCTGAAAACTTGAGTATGCTCTAGGCATGCCCGCAGCGCGCTGTCTCTGGTGTACCGACCCGCCGCTTCAAGAAGTTGCCGTCCTGCGCTGGCGCGGCGCCAACCCCGACGCCGCCGACGACAAGGAGCGCCTCACCGTGGACCTGTGCCGCAAGCACCTCGAGCGCCTGCGCAAGGCGGGGCTGAAGGGCCGCGAGAACAAGGGCTGGATGTACAAAGAGGGCTGGTGGTGAAGACCGCCAGGGCGTTAGCCGAGAACCAAGCATGAGCGAATCGACTACACAGACTTCACAGACGGCGCCGGCCCCGCAGAAGACCTCCGGCCTGCCGTTCAAGCTGCAGGACGGCGAGCGCATCCTGGAGCTGACCCGCCGGCACTGGATCTTCCTCTGGCCGACGATCGCGGTCATGGCCGTTGTCACGGTCGTGCCGGTGATCCTGGGCTTCGTCCTGATCGACAAGGCCGGCATCGACGGGCTGGGGGCGAAGATCGTCTGGCTGATCCTGGCCCTCTACTTCGTGTACTGGGCGATCCGGATGTTCCTCAACTGGTACCGCTACCACAACGACATCTGGGTGATCACCAACCAGCGCGTGATCGATAGCACCAAGCGCCATCCCTTCTCCCTCGTCCTTTCGACCGCAGACCTGGTCAACATCCAGGACATGTCCGTGGTGCGCAACGGGATCCTCAGGACGCTGCTGGACTACGGCGACATCGTCTGCCAGACGGCGGCGGAGCAGCAGGAGTTTCGTCTCAGCGGCATCCCGGACCCGCGCGCCACACAGGCTCTCGTCGACCGGGAGCGCGACCGTGAGCGACTGCGCATACGCTAGCGAAAAAACCATTTCAACTGCCGCAAAAGGTGTAACGGGAACCTCGTAAGGCCGTTCTTCTAAGTACTACATGGATGTAGGAACAGAGTCCAGGGATCGGACGATGGATAGCCGGGTGGCTTCGATCCGACACCTGAACTTGGTTGCCAACGGGTGACGGGGAGCTTAATGGCAAAACCGACCGGCCTGCTTCCTTCCTGAATGGAAGGCGGCAGGTTTCTTTGTATCCCGCGGCTGGGTCGCGGGTGGAGAGTGGTTTGCCAGGAAACATGCGCGTCATCATTTCGCGAGCCCTGCTACCGATCACGGGCTACTGGTGCCTCCTCCTGGCGCTCTCCGTCCAGGCGAATTCGCCTAACGCTCCGGCAGGGTTTCTCCTGCCCACCGTCGTGCTCGCAGGCCTTCCGGTGGTCTTCCTGGCATCGATCATCCTCTTCCGGGATGCCCACGCCAGCGGCAGCCTGCTTGCTCTGCGTGACGATCTGACCGGCGTCGGCAACCGCCGGGCGTTCGTCACGCAATCTCAAACTCTCATCCGCAAGGCCAAGCCCGGATCGCTGGGCTTGATCCTGCTGGATGTCGACGGACTCAAGCAGCTCAACGACGGCTGCGGCCACCAGGCAGGTGACGAACTGCTGGAGAAGGTCGCCCATCACATCGAGGTGGAGGGCAAGCTCTACCGCATCGGCGGCGACGAGTTCGCCATTCTGGTCGACCGCACGGCCGGCCAGCACATGACGGGCCTGATGCGCGCGCTGGAGCCGTTCATCGCCACGTTTGAGAGCTGCGGCCACGCCCACGAGGTGCGCGTTTCGTTCGGGTCGACCTCAAACAGGGAGCATGAGAAGTTCCAGGACCTGTTCCGCCGTGCCGACGACAGCCTGATCCAGCACAAGCGCCAGCTTTACAGCCAGGGGCGCTTCAACGAACGCCGCGGGCCCCTGGAAGTCGAGCCTGAACGGGAACCTGACCCTTCCGACGACGGCGGCGGCTCCGTGCGCAGCGGGCGCCTCACACTTCTGGGCTGACCTCCGCCTCAGCCGCCCTTTGACCACGGCCCCTGCCACGAACGCGCCGCGTTGATGCTGCCGGTTCGTCCGGCGCCAGGACCTGCTCACCCGAGCCGGCGCCCAGCAGGATCTCGCGGTTCTGCATCAGGTAATCAAGACCAACGCGACCTGCAGCAGTAAGCGGCAACGCCAGCAACACGCCCGTGACGCCCAGGAGCTCGGCGCCTGCCAGCACGGCGATCAGGACGATGACCGGCGGCAGGTTGAGCGTCCGCCCGTAGACGCGCGGGACGAGAATTCTGTCCTCGAACTGCTGATAGGCGACGAGGGCCGCCAGCACGATCAACGCGTGCGTCGATGACTCTTGCAGTCCCGCGGCCACGGGCGGAACGATCGCGATCAGCGCGCCGATCAGGGGAATGATGTCGGCGAAGCCGGCGAGCACCGCGAAGGCGAGTGCGTTGGGCACGCCAACGGCGCGCAACAGGACGAAGGTAAAGATGCCGATGCAGAGCGAGGTAATCGCCTGGCCGCGCAGGTAGCCGCCGACGACGCGGGTCAGTGCCCGGAACAGGAGATCGGCGTCCTTCGCGCGCTCATCGGGGATGAACTGGCTCACGAACTTGCCCAGCCGCGGTGTATCGGCCAGCAGATAGGCGGTCATGACGACGATCGTGATGATCGAGAAGGTTAGCGTCAGGATGCGCTGACCGTAGTCAAAGGCGACACGGCCGGAGATCAACTCATCCCAGTCGATGTTGCGGGCGCGGTCCTGCAGCTCGACTTCGATGCCGAAGCGATCGAGCAGCTCCTCGATCTCGCGTGCCGACTCCGGGAGGTTGTCGCGAACCTGCTGGAACTCCTCGACCATGGCCGGCACCATGAGGCTGAACAGGCTGATCAGCGTCGCGAGGAAGGCGACGAGCAGCAGCGCGACAGCTGCGGGCCTGGGCAAGCCGCGGCGCACCATCGAGTCCACGTAGGGCAGAAGGCCCAGCATGAGGATCAGGGAAACCAGGACCAGGAGGATGACCGGCCAAAGCTCTTTGACCGCGAAGAAGGCGAGCACCAGCGAGGCGACGAGGAGCAGGCCTCGGACGGAGACTTCGATCTTAAGCACGCGCGCCCTCGGTTCCGCCCGCCGGCATCAGATTACAGCCGATCACACCGGCGTTGCTACTGCGAGACAATCGCTGCTAGAGACGACTGACTGCCGCTATAATTATTTTCGCCATGGCAACGACAGACGTTGAGTTCACATTTCAAGACGCGGTACGCACGCTGGGCATCACGCCGGACAAGCTGCAGCAGTTGATCGACGATGGCAAGATCCAGTCCGCGCGCGAAGGCATCCGGACCTTGATCTCGCGCCGAGCCATCCTCGACTACCTGGCAGAAGTCAGCGCAGTCCCGGCGATCGAGCGCAGCAAGCGGCGCTAACTCCCGTTATAGCCGATGGTTGCGCTGCTCCTCTGGCTGCTCTTGCTGGTGCTGTGCTGGCCCCTGGCGCTGCTGGCGCTGTTCCTTTACCCCATCGTTTGGCTGATCCTGCTGCCGTTCCGGCTACTGGGCTTCGCGGTTGACGGCGTGCTGCGCCTGCTGCGCGGCGTGATCCTGCTGCCCATGAGGGTCGTGCGCGGACCATCGAAGCAGGGCGGCGATCCTGTAACCTCTTAGCGGAGGATTCGAGCATGTGCCGGAGTATCAAGACGCTGCGCAGCGGCGCGACAATCGCCACGCCCGAGGAAGTCGAGGCGGCGGCGCTGCAGTTCGTGCGCAAGATCAGCGGTTTTCGCAAGCCAACGAGCCGTCACGAAGAGGCGTTCAACACGGCAGTGCGTGAGATCAGCGAGGTCTCCGTGCAGCTGCTGGACACGCTCTCGGCGACGCTCAGCGCCAATGGACGAGCTTCCTAAGCTCAGCCGCCGGCGACTGCTGCGCCTTGCGGGCACGCTGCCCCTCGGCGCGTTGATCGCGGCGTGCAGCGGTTCCACGCAGAAGCCCAGCAGCCTCGTTGTCCTGGAGGAGGAGCCGGCGGAGCCTACCGCCACGGCGACGCCGGAGCCGCCGTTCGTGGTCGCCGCCGGGGAGGAGAAGCGCCTGCTCATGGCGGGTACGCCGGAGGAAACGCCGCTGTACGTTTTCGGCAGCGGCCTCCCGGGCCCGGTGCTGGCCGTGCTGGGCGGCGTGCACGGCAACGAACCCGGTGGCTGGCTGGCCGCCGACGAGCTGCTCGATACGTTCCGTCCCACTAACGGGGCCTTCCTCATCGTCCCGCGCGCCAACCGCCTCGCGACGCAGCAGTTCGTGCGCACGACGGATGATCTGGGCGACCTCAACCGCCTCTACCCCGGCGACCCCAACGGCCAGCCGATGGCACGCATGGCATCCGAGATCGTGCAGACGCTGCGGGAGTTCAGGGTTTCGGTCGTGGTGGACATGCACGAATCGTGGGCTTTCTACACCGACCGCACGGCGACGCAGACCGGTACGGCATTCCTGGGCCAGACTGTTTCCAGCTCGACAGCGCAGGGCCTGTCCCTGGCGAAAGACGTACTGGAGACAGTCAACCAACGCGTTCGTGCGGCTCATGAGACGTTGATCGTGCGCGAGTTCCCGCCCCCGGGGTTCGTTTTCCCCACGTCGCCGCCTAACGGCACGCCGGAACCAACGCTGGCGCCGTCATCCAGCAGCACAGCCGTAGGCGGCCGCAGCCGTTCCAGCCTGGGGCTATCGACGCACGTGCCGGGCGCGATTGCGCTGCTAGTGGAGATGGGTCAACAGCAGGCCCTGGAGCGCAGGATCGCGCTGCACGTCGATTTCGTGCAGGAACTCGCCAAACACGTCGGAATCTAGGTTGGGCTAGTGGGTGTGCGAACCGGGGCCATGGCTGTGGCCGTGCCCATGGTCGTCCCCGCCGAGGTCCGGCATCGACGAGCCCGGTTCTGGCGCTGAGCCCGGGACAAACGTCATCGGCATCGTGAAGACGCGTTCGCTCTCGGAGCCATCCTGCGGGCACATCGCCGCCTCGGCCGCACGGCTGAACGGGCGCGAGACCTCGAACTCGAGGCCGCACTTGGGGCAACGAAAGTCGTACAGCGGCATCTAATGCAACCTCCCAGGCTGGTTCTCTCTAGATTATAGGTTCGACGCGCCTCTCGGGCTCGTGGGCCTCGGCTATAATCGAAATCGTGACGGTTCAGAATGAAGCGCAGGTGCTCCTGGACGACCTGCGCGATCAGGGTTTCAAGATAACGTCGCCTCGCCACCTGGTGATTGAACGAGTTGCCGGCCGCGATGAGAACTTCACCGCCGAGGAGTTGGCGGCAGAGCTGGCGCCGATTGGACGGGCCACGGTCTATCGCACGCTGAAGCTGCTGCTGGACCAGGGTCTGATCTGCCGCGTGGTGCTGAACGACGGCGCCGTCTGCTACCGCGCCAGCCATCGCGGGCACCATCATCACCTGGTGTGCGTGAGCTGCGGCGCCACGGAGGACGTTCACCTCACCGACGTCGAGAACGTGATCGACGGCGTGCGCGGCGCGACGGACTACGAGATCGTCGGCCACAGAATCGAAGTGTACGGTTTCTGCCCGATCTGCAAGCAGCGCCAGGCACCGTAAGCACGATCCATCCTATGAGACGCCGCAATCGTGGGCAAAACTGAGATCAAGTCTCATATGCGTATCGCGCAGATTCAGCTGGCGCTGCTCTGCGCGGGGCTTCTCGCCCTCGCCTGCAGTGGCGAAGCAGGCGCGCCATCCGGAGGAGGACAGCTGGCTCCGGGCGACACGCGCTTCCTGATCGCCCGCGGCAGCGCCCTGGAGGAGGTGACGCTATCCGGGCAAGAGACGCGGCTATTCGAGCTGCAGGACAAGTCGTACGTCCTGCAGCCGTCGCTGTCACCGGACGGGAGGAGCCTCGCTTTCATC
>DATDOP010000252.1:0-5418 GCA_035293185.1 Dehalococcoidia bacterium
TACACCGCCCCGGAACGCCGCGCCTTCCAAACCGCGAAGATTGTTGCCGATCTGATCGACAGGCCGCTGCGCATCGCCGAGGGCCTGGAGGAGATCGACTTCGACACCACGTACCCGGCGTCCGGCTACGCCCGGCGCTTCGCCCTGCACCCCCGCTGGCAGAGCCTCCCCGGCTTCGGCGATGGCCCGCGGTTCCGGCGCCGCGTCGTCCAGGCCGTCGAGAAGATCCTCGCCGCGCACCCCGCCCGGCGCGTCGCCGTCGTGGCCCACGGCAGCGCGATCAACGCCTACCTCAGCATGCTCCTCGCCCTGCCACGCGACCTGTTCTTCGCCCCGGACCACGCCGCCATCTCCATCGTCCGTCAGGCCGGTGACACCTACGCCGTGCGCTCCCTCAACGACACCGCGCACCTCGCCCGCGGCGCCCCGCTGGGCGGCGCAATGCCAGCTTTAACCGCCCGTTCACTGCCGTTAACAAATCGTTAAAACAGGCCACCTAGCCTGAAATTGCAAGTAAATGAAGGGGAGAACAATGAACTTAGCGTTACCAACGTCCCGTCTGGGCAAGGTTGCCCTGGTACTGGCCACCGCATCGCTCCTGTCACTCGCAGCCGCCTGTGGCGGTGGCGGCGACGACGAAGAGACCGCCTCCGACGCGACAAAGCCGCCGGCGGCAACCTCCGCACCCGCGCTCAGCGGCAACGTCGAAATCGACGGTTCGAGCACCGTCTTCCCAATCTCCGAGGCAGTCGCCGAAGAGTTCGGCAAGGAGCAGAAAAACGTCAAGGTAACCGTCGGCGTCTCCGGCACCGGCGGTGGCTTCAAGCGCTTCTGCGCTGGTGAGACCGACATCAGCGACGCCTCCCGGCCGATCAAGTCCGGCGCGGGCAGCGAAGCCGAAACCTGCGCCACCGCCAAGATTGACTACATCGAGATTCCCGTCTCGTATGACGGCCTGTCCGTCGTAGTCAACCCGGCAAACGACTGGGCAAAGTGCATGACCGTCCCTGAGCTGAAGAAGCTCTGGGAGCCCGCTGCCGAAGGCAAGGTCACTCGCTGGAACCAGATCCGCCCGGAGTGGCCGGACCAGCAGATCAAGCTCTACGGTCCCGGAACCGACTCCGGTACCTTCGACTACTTCACCGAAGCCATCAACGGCAAGGAAGACGCCAGCCGCGGCGACTTCACCGCCAGTGAAGACGACAACATCCTGGTCACGGGTATAGCCGGTGACAAGTACGCGCTGGGCTACTTCGGCCTCGCCTACCTCGTTGAGAACCAGGGCAAGATCAAAGGCGTGGAAGTTGACGGCGGCAAAGGCTGTGTCGCCCCGACGGTGAAGACCGTCGAAGATGGGACTTACGCCCCACTGTCCCGCCCTCTGTTCATCTACGTTAAGAAGGACTCCGTCGCCAAGCCCCAGGTCAAGGCCTTCATCGACTTCTACCTCGCGAACGCTGGCAAGCTGGCGAGCGAAGTTGGTTACGTGAAGTTCCCGGACACGTTCTACGCCAAGATCAAGTCAATCTGGGCTGCCGGGACCACCGGTTCGATCTTCAGCGGTAAGTCGGGGACAGTCGCCAGTATCCTGGGCGTCCAGTAGGAGGCAACATTGAGCCGACCTGCCGGCTTCTGAGCAAGGTTCGTCGCGTCCCCGGCCGGGGCTCCGGCCGGGGACGTGGTATTGAGGAGTGGCCATGAGTTCAATGGCGGGCGCGGACACGTCGCTGGCTGCGCGGGCCCGCAGGCGAAAGCTCAGGCGGGCCAGGGAACTGCCTATCTACGGCTTTCTCTTTGCCTGCGCAATGCTGTCCATCATCACAACCGTCGGCATCGTCTTCGTCCTGCTCGAGGAGACCTACCGATTCTTTGAGGAAGTCAGCATCGTTGACTTCCTCACCGGCACCCGCTGGACACCCCTTTTCACCTCCAAGCTCTTCGGTGTGCTGCCGCTCCTCAACGCCACGCTGCTCATGGCGTTCCTCGCGATGCTGGTAGCGATCCCCTTTGGCGTCCTCGTCGCGATCTATCTCAGCGAGTACGCGCCACCAATGATCCGCAGCACAGTCAAGCCTGTGCTGGAGGTGCTTGCGGGCATCCCCACCGTGGTTTACGGCTACTTTGCCCTCCAATTCATCGCCCCTCAGGTCTTGCAGCCGCTGGGTCAGCCGACGATCCTCAGCGCCGCCAGCGCCAGCATCGCCATGGGCATCCTGATCCTGCCCCTCGTCGCCTCGCTGAGCGAGGACGCGATGCGCGCCGTCCCGCAGAGCCTGCGAG
This sequence comes from Dehalococcoidia bacterium, assembly GCA_035293185.1. Lineage (GTDB taxonomy): Bacteria > Chloroflexota > Dehalococcoidia > DSTF01 > WHTK01 > WHTK01. The sequence continues at coordinate 2,281 of DATDOP010000252.1, forward strand.
AGGGCGCCTACGGGCTCGGGTCTAACAAGTTCGAGGTGGCAACCCGCGTTGTCCTGCCGGCCGCTCTGTCCGGCATCCTCGCAGCCGTCATCCTCGCCGCGTCCAGGGCCGTCGGCGAGACGATGATCGTCGCCATCGCGTCCGGCAACCAGCCGATCCTGAGTTGGAATCCCTTCGATCAGATGCAGGCGATGACTGCCTACATAGTCCAGGTAAGCCTCGGCGACACGCAGAGAGGCACGATTGAGTACAGCACGATTTTCGCCATTGGCTCGCTGCTGTTCATCTTGACTCTCGTCATGAACATTTTCGCCCAGTGGCTGCTGGCGAAGTTCCGGGAGGAATACGATTGAGCACTGCGCAATACTCCCTCGGGACCTTAGGCAGGCGTTCCTCTTCGCGGCTTGTGATCAGGCGGGTGGCAGGCCGCGTCTTTCTCGCGCTCTGCCTTGGCGCAACCCTCAGCGGCATCTTCGCCCTGGGCGTGCTGCTCTACACGGTGTCCGCGGACGGCATCGGCCGGCTGAACTGGGACTTCTTCTCCACCTATCCTTCGCGCTTCGCTGATCAGGCGGGAGCAAAGTCGGCGATCTACGGCACGGTCTGGGTAATGGCCTTTACCGCCCTCTTCGCGGTCCCCATTGGCATTGGTGCGGCTATCTACCTCGAAGAGTTTGCGGCCAGAAACTGGCTGACCAAAGTCATAGAAACGAACATCAACAACCTGGCCGGCGTGCCATCAATCATCTACGGACTCCTCGGGCTGACGATTTTTGTGCGGATCATGGCCCTGGATCGAAGCGTGATCGCGGGTGGGCTGACACTGGCCCTACTCGTCTTGCCGATCGTCATCGTCGCCTCTCGTGAAGGCCTGCGCGCGGTGCCGCCATCAATACGCGAGGCATCTCTAGGCTTGGGCGCCACCAAGTGGCAGACAGTCTGGTTCCAGGTCCTGCCCCCGGCCATGCCCTCAATCCTCACCGGCGTCATTCTGGCGCTGTCGCGGGCCATCGGAGAGACAGCCCCGTTGATCATGATCGGGGCGCTCACGTTCATCGCGTTCACGCCTACGGGGCCCGGATCACCATTTACAACCTTGTCAATCCAGATCTTCAACTGGATATCACGCCCGCAGCCAGGCTTTGCCGACACCGCGGCCGCCGGGATCATCGTGCTGCTCGGCGTGCTGTTGGTCATGAATGGCTTCGCCGTGGGCCTGCGCATGTACTTCGAAAGGAAGCGACGATGGTAAACCGAGATCTTGAGGAACGAATCCAGGAGCCGCGCACCACCACGACCGCTGCCGTAGACACCTCTCGCTTCCTTGCTGAACTCGCGGCGAGCGATAGAATGAGCGCCGTGGTAGACGAACGCAAAGACGAAGGCCTGGCCCTGGAGGTCAAAGACCTCAATGTCTACTACGGGCACTTCCACGCCCTGCGCAACGTCTCCATGGGCGTGGCGGCCAAGCACATCACGGCGATCATTGGTCCGTCCGGCTGCGGCAAGAGCACCCTGATCCGCTGTCTCAACCGCATGAACGATCTCATCCCCAGCTTCCGCGCCGAAGGCGAGGTCCTCTTCGAGGGTGAGAACCTCTACGCCAAGAACGTCGACGCCGTCGAGGTCAGGCAGCGCATCGGCATGGTCTTCCAGAAGCCAAACCCCTTCCCCAAGTCGATCTACGACAACGTCGCTTTCGGGCCGCGGATCAACGGCTTCAAGGGCAACCTCGCTGAGATCGTCGAACGCGCCCTCGTCCGTGCCGCGCTCTGGGACGAGGTCAAGGACAAGCTCAAGGAGAGCGGCCTCGCCCTCTCCGGCGGCCAGCAGCAGCGCCTCTGCATCGCCCGTGCCCTCGCGGTCGAGCCCGAAGTCATCCTCATGGACGAGCCCTGCAGCGCCCTCGACCCGATCGCCACGCTGCGCATCGAAGAGCTGATGCGCGAGCTGGCGCGCGATTTCACGATCGCCATCGTCACCCACAACATGCAGCAGGCCGCGCGCGTCTCAGACTTCACGGCCGTGATGATGATGTCAGAGGACCGGGCCGGCGAAATGATCGAGTTCAACCACACGAACGACATCTTCACCAACCCGCATGACAAACGCACCGAAGACTACATCACCGGGCGCTTCGGCTAGGAGAGACGTGAATCCTTTCGGTCTACCCGTTTCCAGGCGGCCTGCCCGCAAGCCTTCTTCGTTTTCCTGTGCAGCCACTGGAACAGTGAGGCTTGCCGCCCTCGCCTTGCACAGGTCTACACTTTTAACTAACTAGTCACCGGGGCGGTCCCGGCAGGAGCAGACAAGATGACGCGCGCAACATTCGAACGGCACCTCAACGAAGTCGAAGAGGACATGCTCGTGCTCGCCGGGATGGTCGAGCGGGCCATCGGCCGCTCGATCGACGCCCTCAAGAGCCGCGATACGGAGCTTGCGCGCATCGTCATCGTCGAAGACATGGACATCAACCGCAAGCGCTACGAGACCGAGGAGAAGTGTCTCGAGCTCCTGGCCTTGCAGCAACCCATGGCCCGCGACCTGCGCACAATCGTTGCTGTCCTCCACGTCATCATCGACCTCGAACGCATGGGCGACCACGCCGAAGGCATCGCCAAAGTCGCGATCATGCTCGCCGACGAGCCGCCCCTCAAGCCCTACATCGACATCCCGCGCATGGCCGAAATCGCCGTCCGCATGCTCAAGGAGAGCATCGAGGCCTTCAAGCTGCGCGACGTCGAAATGGCACGCCGCGTCTGCGACGCCGACGACGAGGTCGACGCCCTGTACGACCAGGTCTACCGCGAGCTCCTGATCTACATGCTCAACGACCCCAAGACGATCGAGCGCGCGACCCACATCACCTGGATCGCCCACAACCTCGAGCGCATCGCCGACCGCGTCACCAACATCTGCGAGCGCGTGGTCTACATGGTCCAGGGCACCTACGAGGAGATGAACGTCTCCAAGTACTAGCCGTTGCCCAGTCCCCAGCGGCCCGATTGCCAACCTAACGCCAGCTCGACGCTGACCGGCCACGAACCCGCCCTTTAGCGGGGTCCGGGGTGTCCCCTGCTTTCAATACCCGATCCGGGGCGTCCCCGGCTTTCACCACCCCGCTACGTCATCTGACCC
>DATDOP010000253.1:0-2826 GCA_035293185.1 Dehalococcoidia bacterium
CCCTCCTCCGGCTGGCGGAAGTGCCGCCCGATGATGTCGTAGAAGTCTTCGAAGTTCACCTTCACGTTCGGGTCGAAGGCGTAGACGTCGTTAATCGTGATCTGGCGGCCCGTCATGTACCACTTGTGGTCCTTGAGCCGCTTGTACTCCTCCTGGACGTACGGCTCCGGGACGAAGTCCTCGCCGAACAAGCGCAGGTACATCTCCGGGTAGGTGTAACCCACCGATTCGTCCGCGTAGAAGCGCAGCACCTGGTGCGCGCGGATCGCCCAGCTGACCTCCTCGTCGACGTAGGGCTCCAGCAGCTGCGCGCCCCACCAGCCGTGGTCGCTGCGGATGAAACCGACGATGCCGATGTCGTGCAGCAGGCAGGCGAGCTGAGTCTTCTCGTCGCAGCCGTTGATCCGGGCCAGGCGGGCGCTCTGCAGCAGATGCTCGTTGTTGCCCCAGCGATACTTGAAGAAGTCGAGCAGCGTCGGCTTCGCGGGCATCTTGCGCAGCCGCGGGTCGTCGCTTTGCAGCGCCTGCGCCTTCGGGTCTTTCGATCCCAGCGCTATCGAGCCACGTTGCGGGCGACTGGGGTCGACCTCGCCGAGCGTGAACAAGACCGACTTCGCAACCCGCTTGTTGAACTCCTGAAGCTGAGACTCCTCGAGCGCGTCGACCTTCTCGGATGCGGTCTTCGGGCGGCTGGTCTCTGTCGTCATCTCTGCTCCTCCCGCGACGGGGCATGGGGTATCCCCATCCTTCACTGCAGAAGCTGCCTGAGCCTCGTCTGGTTCAACTTTACTGCGAATCGATACCCATTGCGATAAGCGAAAGCGCCGCAGCGATCTCTGTACGGCGCTACTCGATCCCGTTCAGGTGTTGATCGAGAGGGTGTGGTGTTCGGCCGGGCTTAGTCTGAGGAGGCTGCGCTGTCCTTCGCGGGTGTGGCGGGCGCCGTCTTCGAGTCCGAGGCCGGCGCAGGAGACTCGGCGGTCTTGTTGGCCTCGCTGGCGGTGTCCCAGCGGCTGTTCTCTGCCAGCGTCGCCTGGCTGCCCTTGCGACTGTCCGTGATGTAGAAGCCGCTTCCCTTGAAGACGATCGGCGGCGGGTGCAGCACGCGCTTCGCTTCGTTGCCGCACTGAGGGCAGGGCTGCCGTGGCGGAGCGTCGAAGCCCTCGCGCATCTCGTATTGGTGGCTACAGCTCGTGCATTTGTAGTCGTAGAGCGGCACTCTCGCGAACCCTCGCAGTTGTTGAAATCGTCTCACGAGTCTAACCGGCAAGGCGCCGGCCTGACAACCCAGTTTAGCACTCCGGTGTAGCGAGTGCTAACCGCCGGCCCCTCGCTACTCGATGCCGGCCCGCCGCTCCGCCGATTCAACCGCGTTGCGGAAGAGCATCGCTATCGTTGTCGGGCCCACGCCGCCAATTCGCGGCGTGATCCAGCCGGCGACTTCCTCGCAGCGCTCGTCGACGTCCGGCAGCAGCTTGCGGCCCTCGTAGCGGACGCCGCCGCCCACGACAACCGCTCCCGGCGAGATGTGCTCCGGCTTCAGGATGCCCGGTACGCCCGCCGCCGCGACGACGATTTCGGCGCGGCGCGTGTAACGGTCCCAATCGGGCACGCCGGTGTGTACGACCGTGACCGCCGCGTTCGCGGTCGGGCGCTTCTGCGAAAGGAGCAGCGCCAGCGGCCGGCCCAGCGTGGTACCGCGGCCGAGGATGCAAACCTCGTGGCCGGACACCGGGATCTTGTAATGCGCCAGGATTGCCTCGATGCCCGCCGGTGTGCAGGGTACCGGCCCCGGCATAGACATCGCCAGGCGTCCCATGTTCACCGGGTGCAGCCCATCGACGTCCTTCTCCGGGTCCATCTCCAGTAGCGCGGCTTCGAAGTCGATCTGCGGCGGCGTCGGGTGCTGCACCAGCATCGCGTCGACCGCGGGGTCGTCGTTGAAGGAGCGGATGGCTGTGAGCAGGTCCTCTTGCGTCGCGTCGTCGCCGAGGTGGATGTGAGGGCTGTTGAACCCTAACTCAATCGCTTTCTCTTGCTTCATGCGGATGTAACCCGCCGAAGCGGAGTCGCCGCCCACCAGGATGGTCCCGAGTCCCGGGTTGTATCCCTTGCTGCGCAGCCTCTCGATTCGCGATGCCAGGTCGGCGAAGACGGCGTCGGCGACAGGTGCGCCGGCCATCATGTTTGCAGTCATTCGTCTCACCCTTTTCTTCCAGGCGTTCGCCGCCCGTTGTCGTCAATGATGGCGGCTAGTCGCGATTATTACCTTTCGAGCCCGTCAATGTCGAAGTGCCGCGCCCACGAATCCGTCCCCTTGACGTTGTCGCTCCGCACCAGCCGACGATGGCCTAGAATCCCCGTATGTCCTCACTCGCCGCCGGCGTTGACGCCATCGAGATCCATCGCGTCCAGGAGGTGCTCGACCACCACGGCGATCGCTTTCTGCGGCGCGTCTATACCGAGTTCGAGATCGCGTTCTGCAGAGGCCGCATTCGCGAGCTCGCCGTCCGGTTCGCCGCCAAGGAGGCGATGATGAAGGCACTGGGCACCGGCATCCGCGGCGTCGGCTGGCGCGAAATCGAGATTCTCGCGGATCGCCGGGGCAAGCCGCTGGTCTATCTGCACGGCCGCGCAAAGCAGCGCGCCGAGGCCATCGGACTCGGCCAGCCGGAGGTCAGCCTCACGCACTCGGAGGACATGGCGCTCGCCTTCGTCGTCGCCCCCTGCGAGCCGCTGATCGACTACGACGACGCTCGTGCGGCGCTTGTCGAACGTCTCGTCAAGCGAGGCCTCCTGTGACAGACCGTTTTCGGCCAGGCACCG
>DATDOP010000254.1:0-9619 GCA_035293185.1 Dehalococcoidia bacterium
CACCATCGCCAGACGACGTCGCACTGACGAAGACCCTGGTGCAGGCCGGCCAGCTGCTCCAGATCGACCTCCTCGACCACATCGTGATCGGCGACAGGCGGTTTGCCAGCCTCAAGCAGCTGGGCATGTGGCCTTGAGCGCCCTCGGCGCGGTCTCGCGTTATACTCGGGACATGGGAGCGCACTCCCCAGCGAACACGAGTTTCACACGCGGCCTGGCGAGCCTGCTCAGCGCGCCGGTCGTTGCCTTCGCGGCCTTCATCTTCGGGCTGGTGGCGACGACGCTGGTCATGACCGCCTGGAACTCTGACGTGGTCTATGTCGTCTGCTTCGGCGTGGCGTTTCTCGCCGGCCTGTTCGTCATCAACAAGCTCAGCCGCTCGCTGGCCCAGGAAGGTCAGGCTGTCTCCGAGGCGGTTGTCCTCAGGACGCTGGTCTTTTACGCACTGGCGGTTGCGTTGCTGGCGTTCGTGCTCGCCGGCATTATCCACGACTTGCGATCTCAATGACGGAACAGATCGCAACCTTCGCGGGCGGTTGTTTCTGGTGCACCGAGGCGGTGTTTCAGAAGCTGCGCGGCGTGAGCAAGGTCGTCCCGGGATACACGGGAGGCCACGTTGCCAACCCGACCTACAACGACGTCTGCGCAGGCACGACCGGCCACGCCGAGGCGATCCAGGTGTACTTCGACCCCGACGTCATCTCCTACGAGACGCTGCTCGAAGTGTTCTTCCAGCTGCACGACCCCACGACACTCAACCGCCAGGACGCCGACGTAGGCACGCAATACCGCAGCGCCATCTACTACGAGAATGAGCTGCAGCGAGAGGCGATCGAGGAGGCCATCGCGAAAGTCAACGAGGCTGGCATGTACGCGGACCCGGTGGTGACTGAGGTTTCGCCCCTCAGCCAGTTCTACGTGGCGGAGGACTACCACCAGAACTTCTACGAGGACAACAAGACGTACCCGTACTGCGCGATCGTGATCAATCAAAAAATTGCGAAGCTCTACAAGAACTTCGGCGCCTTGATTAGCTAGCGATCCGCCTTCGGGATCACGAGCTTGAGCGCCGTGTGCGTCGCCGAGAAGCCCACGACCTTGTTATCGACAAGACCCGCCTCGCGGGCCGCCGCCATCACGTCTGTGTCTTTGATCTGCGCCGTCTTGCCCTTCGGCGAAACCACCCAGACGCCACCCGCGGGCTTGATCGCCCCGCGCAGCGTCCTCAGGCGCGCCAGGTCTTCGACGCTGTCTGCCTCGTAAAACACGACGTCGGCGTCTGACACAGGTTCGCTGCAGCTCGGCTCACCGGCACGGTCCCTCAACTGGGTCAGGAAGTCGCCGTCCTCAACACCGAGCACTGCGACCTTCATTCCCGGCTTGACGCCCAGCTTGTCCATCAAACCGCGTGGGTTGCGGATCTTCTCCGCCCACTTCTCCGCGTGGCGCCCGAGCTCGAACACCGCGACACCACCGTCGTAGCCGACGTGCAGCTCGCCCTCGGTAGCCTCTAGCGACGCAATCTGGTTGAAGCGAATCTTGAGACGGAAGTCGCCGCCGCGGAAGAGGATCTCAGATGTCTCCAGCAGGGCCTTACCCTCCGAGACCCGGCCTTTGTAGCTGACCCTCGAGACGGCCTCCGAGCCCATCTAGACCGCCACGAGCTCCCGCTGCCGCCCGATCGGCCGGCCTTCGTGTTGCAGGAGCCAGGCCTTTGTGTCGAGGCCGCCACCGAAGCCGTGCAATCGCTTGTCGGAGCCGACCACGCGATGACAGGGGATGAGGATGACGATTGGGTTGGCGCCGCAAGCGCTGCCGGCCGCGCGATAGGCATTCGGGTTGCCCGCCTCCGCCGCGACCTCTCCATAGCTCAGCGTCTTGCCGAAGGGGATGTTGGCCACGACCTGCCAGACGCGCCGCCGGAACTCGCTGCCACCGCCAAGGTCGATCGGGATGTCGAACTCCCTGCGTGTGCCATCGAAGTACTCTCCCAGTTGCTCCTCGAGCTGCCGCGCGATCACCATTTCGTCCGGCGACATCGGTTCGTCGCTGACCTGCCAGGAGCGGTCCTCGACGCGCTTCAGCGGCGGTTCGCGCAGCGCGCCGAGGAAATCGAGGCGCCGCACGCCCCTGGACGTAACCTCGGCGAACAACACGCCGAACGGGACTTCGAGGGTGAAGCTCGCCATGTGATTACTCCGGGCGGACGAGGATCAAGTCAGCCGTCGGCAGGCCCACAGCTACCTTCTGCGCGCCGTGGTCAACCAGCGACACGGTGATCGTGGCGTTCGACAGCTCGACCTCGTCGACGGTGAGCCGCGTGTTGGGGATGAGGTGGTTGCGTTCGAGGTAGTGCATCAGCGCCGCGTCATCTTCCGCATGCTCGGCGATGTTGTTCACCACCAAAGAGGCGCCTTCCTTGGCGTCGCGCAGCGGGAAGGCCGTAGAGGGAGCGTTGGACGCGAGACCGGGAATCGGGTTGCCGTGGGGACAGGTCTCCGGGTTGTGAAGGATCGCCAGGATCTGCTTCTCGATCAGCGGCGAGATCGCGTGCTCGACGTGGTGCGCCTCGTCGTGAACGTCCGCCCAGTCGAGCTTGAGGATGTCCGTTAAGAGCCGCTCCGCCAGCATGTGACGCCGGATGATCGACTCTGCCATCTCCTGGCCCTGAGCGCTGAGCTCGATGTGGTGGTCAGGAGCCAGCGTGACCAGGCCGTCGCGCTCCATGCGCTTCAACGTCGCCCACGCGGTTGGGGCTGAGACGCCTTTGCGCTCCTTGACGCGCGCGGCGATGACCGGCGCTCCTTCGCGTCGCATGGTGTAGATCAGCTGCAAGTAGTCTTCGACGGTCTCGCTGAGTCGTTCTGGTTTCATGGGGTCTTGTGATCGTAGGCAGGCCTCTGTTGCCGCGTCAACATGACGTTCACGTTAGCCGCGACCTACTCGCGACGAAGTTTTTGCTCAGCCTCCGCCGCCACGATGCGGTACACCTCAGCCAACGGCAGCGACTTCTCCTGCGCGATGCGGCGGCACACCTCGTACTCCGGCGCGACGCGAGGGGCTTCGCCCGGCAGGCGCTTCACCTTGACCGCCGCCGGCCCCAGGCTGGACTCGAACTCGAAGACGTCGCGTTCTGCCTCGTAGCGGCTCACGTCGCGCACTCGTACGCCCAGCGTGCTCGTCTCACGCAGCAACAGCGTGACCATCTGCGATTCCAGCGGTTCCTGACAGAGCACCGAGAGCATCACCGCCGGACGGCTCTTCTTCATCTGAATCGGCGTGAACCAGACGTCCGCGGCGCCCGCGGCCATCAGCGCCTCCTGCGTATACGCCAGCAGTTCGGCCGTCATGTCGTCGATGTTCGTCTCGATCAGGCGCAGGCGTTTGCCCGCCGGCTCCGTCTCCCCGAGCCAGACGCGCAGGATGTTCGGGCGGTCCGCGGGGTCGCGACCGCCGGCGCCGTAGCCCACCGTATCGATGCGCATCGCCGGACGCTGGAAGCGGCCCAGCGTCGTCAGCAGCGCCGCACCCGTTGGCGTGACCAGCTCGCCTCGCGGGCCTTCACCGTCGACGATCGGCGCCTGGGCCCGGGCGATCAGCTCCAGCGTCGCGGGCGCCGGCAGCGGCAGGACGCCGTGTCTCCCCGTTGTCTCGCCACGTCCCAGAGGCAGCGCCGAGACGTAGACCTCCTGCACGTCCAGGAGCCTCAGCCCGGCCACAGCGCCGGTCACGTCCACGAGCGCGTCCACGGCACCGACCTCGTGCAGCTCAACCGCCTCAACGCTGCTGCCGTGGACCTTCGCCTCGGCCTCAGCGAGCGCCTGAAACACACCCGAGATTCGCTCCCGATCCGTCTCGGGCAAAGTCGAGCGTCTGACGACGTCCAGTACTTCGGCCAGCGAGCGGTGGCGCGGCGGCTCGGTGACGATCACGTCCAGCTTCGTTGCCGCGAAACCGGCGCGCTGCACCCGGTTGACCTGCAGCTCGAAGGCCCCGGGAGGGAGCGCCAGCTTCTCGACCTCGTCCCGCAGCGCCTCGAAAGAGAGGCCCGCGTCGAGCAGCGCGCCGAGAACCATGTCGCCGCTGGCGCCGGAGAAGCAGTCGAAGTAGGCCACGCGCGGCATGCCGGCGGGTCTAGTCGGCGCGCGGGGCCTGGTGCGCGAGGTTGTTGATCACGGCAGCCAGGTAGCCGGCGCCGAACCCGTTATCGATGTTCACGACGGAGACGCCGGCAGCGCAGCTGTTGAGCATCGCCAGCAGCGGCGCCAGGCCGTTGAAGCTCGCGCCGTAGCCGATTGACGTCGGCACGGCGACCACCGGCACAGCGACGAGCCCTGCTACGACGCTGGGCAGCGCGCCCTCCATGCCTGCGATCACTACAATCACGTTAGCCTGCACCAGCGCGGGAAGCTGGTCGAACAGGCGGTGAATGCCGGCCACACCGACGTCGCTGATCAGCGAGGCGTCGCTGCCGGCCAGGCGCGCCGTGATCTGCGCCTCGCGCGCCACCGGCAGGTCGGACGTGCCGGCACAGACGATCGACACGCCCGGGAGCAGCGTACGGGGCTCGCGGTCAACATAGGCCACGCGCGCCAGCTCGTCGTACTCGGCATCCGGGACGGCGGTACGGAGCGCGCGATAGCCATCGCGGTCGAGGCGCGTGACCAGCAGCCGTCCCGACTGCGCCACGAGCTTCTCACCGATGGCCGCGACCTGGTCAGGCGTCTTGCCTAACCCCAGGACGGCCTCCGGCAGCGCGTCTCTGATACCGCGGTGGTGGTCGAGCTTGGCGAAGCCCAGGTCTTCGTACGGCAGGTGACGCAGCTGGCCCAGCGCCTGATCGACGCCAACGGCGCCGCCCTCAACCTGCTCCAGCAGCAGCTTCAGCTTCTCGTTGATCTGCCTGCCCCCGCCAATTAGTGGACGGATTATACATTGGAAACCGGGGGCACCCCGGACCCCGCTAAAGCGGCGCAAGGGGCGCTGGTCCCCAGCCGGCGCGACCCCTCTAAGCCGGCGCAACATGTGCACCAGTCCCGGCGTCAGGGCGTCGCAGAGTCGACATTCTTGACCTGTGCTAAACTCTGCCGGTTGGCGGGGAAGCCTGACAGCAGTGCGCCGGCTGCGCATTGCGGTCGATAACTCAGTGAATAGCTGGACTCGAAAGGTCGCTGCTTGAGCTGGATCGACGTCGCAATCCTCGCCACGATGATTTGGTTTACCTATGCCGCGTTCCACGCCGGCATGATCAGGGAAGTCATCACCATCGTCGGGGCCGTATTCGCGGTCGCACTCGCAGGTCTCTTCTACGTGGAGCTCGCGGAGGACGTGGGCGTGGCCGTCGACAACGAGGAGACGGCGCGCATCATCGCCTTCGCGATGATCTTCGGCGCCACAATCCTGGCATCGCAGCTCACAGCCCTGTTCCTCAAACAAGCGGCCTCGTTGCTGCTCCTGGGTCTGGCAGACTCGGTCGGCGGCGCCGTCATCGGTTTCATCAAAGGTTTCGTCTTCGTGGAGATCGGGCTGATCTTGATGATCACGTTTACGTCGTTAGGCTTCGACGGTGCTGTCGAGGATTCGGCCCTGGCGCCGTTCTTCCTGGACGTCATCCCCGTGCTCAAACTCATCCTTCCGGGCGAGTTCAAAGACGCGATCAACGCCTTCTAGAAGCCCCTGGGCACTTCGGGCTGGCACGTCCGGCAGAAGTTCGTGATCCGCTGGCCGGCGGTGATCTCGCTGATCGTCGTGCCGCAGCGCGGGCAAGGCTCGCCGCCGCGACGGTGCACGCGCAGATGATCGCGCCACTCCTTGTAGTCCAGCGATTCGCCCATCTTCTCCCAGACGATCGGCTCCGCCCAGTTGAGCACGTCACCGGTCGCGCGGTAGAGCGCGCCGATTTCGTCATCGCTCATCTGGCTGCGCTTGCGGTAGGGGTGCACGCGCGCCGCCCAGAGGATTTCGTCCGCGTAAGCGTTGCCGATGCCCGCGACGAACTTGTGGTTGACCAGCACGCTCTTGATCTGCCCGGTGTACTTGCGCAGCCGATCCCGAAAGACCTCCTCCGTCAGCGAGGGCGAGAGCACGTCAGGTCCCATTTCCGCAAACTGGGGCAGCGTCTCTAGCGTCTCCGGCGTGGCCAGGTACACGCGCCCCATGAGCCGCTGATCGGCGTAGCGCAGCTCCTTGCCGCCGCTAAGACCGAGAACAAAGCAGGTGCGGGCGTGACGCTTTCGAGACGGCTCAACCAGGGAGAACCGGCCCGTCAGCATGGCGTTAACCACCATGAGGCGGCCGCTGGCGAGCGTGAACAGCAGGAACTTGCCATGCCGGTGGACCTCGCCGAGTGTATCGCCGGTCAAGAGACGGACGAACTCCTCTCGTGGTACTCTGATAACGACAGGAATCGGAGTGTCGACCTTCTCGATGGTCTCACCGGCCACGGTACGATTGAAGAACTTGCGTATCGCCTCGAGATCGGGCACTTCAGGCATATCGAGACTATTCTAGCTTCCACTTTTTGCCGAAGAGTCATTTGAGCCACACCTGCGAGAAGCGGTGTTTCTGCAGGCTTGCCCTAAGGCGGCCCGCTTCTTAAGATTCGCAAGGTTTGCTCGGCCAGAGCCACCAAGGGAGGATGCACCGCATTGGCCTACGTTGACAAAGAAATCGCCTGCAAGGACTGCGGTAACGGGTTCGTCTTCACTGCGGGCGAGCAAGAGTTTTATGCAGCCAAGGGCCTCCAGAACGAGCCCGCGCGCTGCCCGCGTTGCCGCACGGCACGTCGCACTGCCCGGGCTGCGGAGCCTGAGGAAGGATACGTGCGTTACGGTGTATTCGCCAGCTTTGGTGGTAAGACCCCGCGCCAGATGCACCCGGCCGCCTGCGCTGAGTGTGGCGTCATGACAGAGGTACCCTTCATCCCGCGCGGCGACCGCCCCGTGTACTGTAGCTCCTGCTACAACAAGGTACGCGGCGCCACCACCCCCAGGGCTACCTGAACCCAGCGGCCGTCATGGCCACCGACCCTGAAGCGCTGACTCAGCTCTCCCGATTGCTGGGAGAAGCTCTGTCTGCCTCAGTCTCCAGCGAGCAGGTACAACGTGCCGTCGAGAGCCGCTTCGACCACCTCGTCGACGGTCTCGTCACCGAAGCAGCCGCCAGCGATGACGTCTTCGACCGCGAATCAGCGTTTGAGTTCATCGATGCGCGCCTGCTCGACCTCAGCTCGTGGCTCCGGACAGACCAGGCCTCTCGACTTCGTAGCGCGGTTCACGGCAAAATCGAAGCATGGTAATTCGCATCGCGCTGCTGTTTGCCGCCGGCCTCGTGACGCTCGCCGTGGCCTGCGGTGGCGACGAGAAAGCCCCTTCGTCCTCTTCATCCGGGGAGAGCACGCCACCGAGACCGACTACAGCGCCCACCCGACCCACCAGCGGCCCTACGGCTGTCGTAGACCCGCGTAGCGGCCCTCCCGGTAGCGAGCTCACGGTTACGGGTAGCGGCTGGCCCTCGGGCATCCTGGTAGACCTCACAGGCAGTGTGCCCGCCGGCGTCAAGGCGCCACCGTACGCGACCGTCCTTACAGATGGTTCTGGTGGCTTCGTGGCGCACTTCCGGCTGGAGACCGCGCCGGACGGCGCCGAGCTGAAAGTCGGCCGCTTCGACTTGGTGGCGCGCTCGGCCAGCGCCCAGGTCGACATCCCATTCCTGGTGGAAACGCGCCGGCCGATCCGCAACCCGGGACCCGGCGGTTAGCCTGCCTGCCTTGGGCTCCTCAGGCTGAACCAGAGCACGAACGTCAGGATCGCGGCCAGCACTGCGATGCCCACGATCTTCGCCGGCCCCTCAATCACATCCCACTGCGAACCCAGCAGCGCGCCCAACGCCACAAACGGCAGGCACCAGGCGAAAGAGCCGGCGAAGGTCAGCACGAAAAAGGGCATGATGGGCAGCCGCAACGCCCCGGCAGCGAAGCCGGAGTATGTGCGTATAACCGGCACCACTCGTGTCAGGAGAACCGCCCAGGTGTGGCGCTGCACAAACCAGTGCTCCGCCCGATCGAGGTCTGATTCGTGCAGCAGGAAGTAGCGGCCAAAGTGCCGCACCAGCGGCCGCCCACCAAAGCGACCGGCGGTATAGAGCAATCCTGAGCCAGCCGTGTTACCCAGCGCCGCCACCATACTCAGGCCCAGCACACCGGCGACCCCAAGCTCGTGCTCACGGACGATGAGCCAGCCGCCGGCGGGCAGGATCACTTCGCTGGGTAGGTGTACGGCAGCGCTTTCGAACAGCATGAGGACGAACACGAGGAGCCACTGCACCTCGTACGCGGAGTGGCGCAGCGGGTAGTAGACAGCCAGCACCCCGGCGCTGCCGATCACCGTCGTCAGGCTGACGCCGAGTACGCCGGCGAGGACACGGTTCGCGGCTGCGCGCGAATGGGTAGGTTCGGCGGGCTCAGATTCCCCGGCCATCAGGTTTCGAGCATTGCCGCTAAACGCACCCGCACGCCTGGCCACTCGTCCGCCAGCATGCGAAACCAGGCTGTGTCGCGGTTGCGGCCTTTGATGACGTAGTGCGCGTCCTGGATGCCCTCGAACCTGAAGCCCATGTGTAAAGCGGAACGTCGCGAACGCTCGTTCAGCGAGTCGCATTTCCACTCAAGGCGCCGATATCCCAGTTCGAAAGCGTTCTTGAGCAGTAGGTAGGTGGACTCCAGGTTTGCCTTGGTGCGCTGGACCAGCGGCGAATACCAGACGTGCGCAATCTCGATCTTCAAGTGCTCGGGGAAGTTGGCGCTGTAACACAGCGAGCCGGCCTGATGGCCGGTGGCGAGGTCGAATACAGTGAAGGCCCGCATCCGCTCAGTGTCAGCGAGACTCCCAAGGTGCTCAGCCAGCTCTCGCACAGATGCAAACGGCCCGTAGGGCAGATAGCGCCAGATCAGCCTCTCGGCGTCGTAGGCGTCGCTATGGCGATCCCCGATAGTCACCGCATCGCCGTTCGAGACACGGAACAGCGGCCTAGCGTCACGCTCAACGTCCAGCGGCTCCAGGCGCACGAAGCGGCCCGTCAGCGTCACACCATTCGGCTTCAACGGCAGCGCGTCTCGTGGCGCCAAAGCGTCAGAGGACAGCGATTCGCCGAGGGGGAACTGCGTCAAGTTAGCTAGCGACTGCCGTTGGTCGTCTCGAGGTCGTCGTCATCGTCTTCGTCGTCTTCATCGTCGTCATCGCCGGTCTCGGAGAAGACGCCCACCTCACGGCCAGCCCAGACCGTGACGATGAAATCGTCGCGCAGCGGCTCCCAGCTCATCACGAGGCGCTCGTCGATCTCGCCGATCAGGTCCTCTATCGCCTGGTCATCGAAGTCGCCGGGGACGCAGAGCGTGGCGTAAGCGGTGCTATTGGCGTAGTGCAGGTCAACGCGGCCGACCTCGTCGCCCTCGGACTCGATCACAAAGCTCTCGGACTGAAGCGTGCGGGTCTCGCGCTCAAAGTTGTACTTCGCCACTCTTACTCCGCCTCTGGGGTCTCGTAGAGAAATTCGGGTGCCAGGTCTGCGCCATTGGGCCAAACAACGGTGCCCGCCTCCTCATCGACCGTGGCGGTCGCAA
>DATDOP010000255.1:0-2604 GCA_035293185.1 Dehalococcoidia bacterium
CCTCGATGCTACGGCCTGTGGTAGGTCGATTGCGCCCGGTAGCAATCGAAGTCGCCCTTGTTGTACTGCGCCACCACGTAACCGAACCAGACGAGGTTCCTGCAGCCGGTATCGAAGGCGCTGACCGGCGCCGCACCCGCCGCCGCCGGCCCGTGGTCAACCAGGAAAACCAGCACCTCTGCCGTCGAAGCATCGAGCATCGGTACGCACACCGGCGAATACGGCGCGGCTTTCGTGCAGGCGTCCACCGAGTCCTCGAGCAGCCGTGAGCCGATATCGGCCCGTCCCGTCTCCGCGGCGGAAAACGTGCCGCCGTAGTGGACGCCGATTCCCACCGGATTGGCGCCCGATGTAATGACGGCGTTGATCTCGTCGTCACCGCAGCCGTTCACGCACACACCCGGGTTCTGAAAGATCACCCACCACAACGAATAGGCGTGTTCCGGCGTCAGTCCGGCGGTGTGCAGGCTGATTGTCACGCTGTAGTAGCCCCGCTGCAGCGTCGAATACGCCCCGGGGACCTCCGCGCCTGACACCTGCGCCGGGTTGTCCAGCCACCACACCAGGCTGGGCTCCCCCGCCCGCGCCTGCGTCCTCGCCGGGCCCAGGCCGGCCACCAACACCACCAGCGCGAGCGTGACGACGACAAGTATCCGTAATTTCATGAAGATTCCTTTCGGCTTTAGCCCCAGCCAAGGTTAGGCCAGACCTGACTAACGAGCTATCTTCGACAGGAATCGCGAGCACGCAGAGAGGCCGGACGCTGCCGCCCGGCCTCGGTCTCTGGACTCCCAGTCGCTTACTGCTCTGCGTAGTGTGACGCGCCGAAGAAATCGACCATGATCACCGGGT
The DNA here is from genome assembly GCA_035293185.1 of Dehalococcoidia bacterium. Taxonomy (GTDB): domain Bacteria; phylum Chloroflexota; class Dehalococcoidia; order DSTF01; family WHTK01; genus WHTK01. Next base: position 853 of record DATDOP010000255.1, read on the forward strand.
CGTCGCCGACCACGATGGCGTCGTGGCCGGAAGGCAGGCTGGTGACCTCGCCGGGGCCCGCCTCGAACTCGTCGCCACTCGAGGTGACGATCTTGATCCGCCCGGAGACGTGATACTGGAAGTGCGGTGCTTCACACCACTCCGTGCCCGCCAGCGGCTTCACCGACTCCGACCAGCGCCACCCCGGCTCCAGGACGAGACGTCCCACGACACCGCTGCCGATGTTTACCAGCTCCAGGCGTCCCTTGTCGAATTTGCGCACCTCGTCCGGCGCCGCGAAGTCCTTGCGTTCGTAAACCTGCATTGTCTTTCTCCTTCTCTGAATCGCTGCTTGATCGACTGACCGCGCTGTGATCGGGGGTGGTCCGTCACCGGTTCGTTTTTGTTTCTTCCGGCGCCACCCCCTTCCTGTCTCAGATTGCCGTGATCCGGAAAACGCGGCATCAACAGAACAGGTGATTCTCGAGAGCGTGGATCGGCGCACTTGGCGCCCGCCGGTAACAAGGACTTGTTAGTCATCCGGCTTATCCCCTCTCTCCTGGAGGGGAGAGGGCAGGGTGAGGGGTCGAGGTTCCGAGTCCGATAGTGTCCTACTTGTGGATGATCGGGTCCTTCACAGCAGGCCGCGGCGGGCGGCGAAGGCCGCGGCCTCGGCGCGGTTGGCGGCGCCGGTCTTCACGAAGATGTTGCTCACGTGACGCGCCACCGTGTTCAGGCTGATCACCAGCTCATCCGCGATCTGCTGGTTGCTGCGCCCCGACGCGACGAGGCGCAGCACCTCGACTTCGCGCGCCGACAGGCTATCGCGCAGCGTGCCTCTGTCCCCTGCAGACGGCGCGTCGAGCGGCGTCAGATCGGCCAGGAACGCTTCAATCGCGGCGACGCCCTGCGCGGCCTCGCCCAGCGGCAGTAAGCCGTCGATCAGGCTGAAGCGCGCCTCCGGGATCGCCGCTGCCAGCTTCGCCGACTCCTGCGGCGCCAGCCAGAGGAAGTCGCGCGGGTGCATGACCAGCGTCGGCGTCCGCACCTGCGTCACCACGTCATCGATGCGCGAGACGCTGAACGCCGCGGCGCTGATCAGCCAGTCGGCCTGCGTGCGCGTTTCCTTGAAGAACGCCAGGTAGCCCGCTCGTTCCTCCGGCGTGGCCGTAGGCGGCACCCAGTTGTGCAGCATGGCGTCCCAGTTCTGCTCCGCCAGCCGCAGCAGGCTGTCCAACGGCCAGGCGCTGATCAGCAGCGAGCTCGATACCAGGATGAGCGCCCGCACGCGCTCGGGGTGCCGAATCGCGTAGCGCAACGCCACGTGGGCCGAGTAAAAGTAACCCAGCAGCACGGCCGGTTCCGGCCCCAGGCGTCCCATCACCGCCTCGAGGTCGGTCTCGTAGTCCGCCATGCGGTGCTTGCCAGTGAGGCCGCGCTGCGACATGCCCTCACCCCGGGTGTCGTACTGCACGAGCCGGAATCGCGACGCCAGCTCTGCCAGCCAACCGCTGATCCGGCCGTCCTGCTTCCACGCGAGCTGAATGTGGTTCAGTCCCAGCGGCAGGAAGACCAATGGCTGCCCCGCGCCCGTCATCGAGTACGCGATGCTGTACCCGTCATGCGTCGTGACGTACTGGACCGGCGGCGCCTCCATCAGGCGATCCCGTGGTCGCGGGCATAAGCACCGGCCTCAGCACGATTGACGACGCCCGTCTTGGCGAAAATGTTGCTGACGTGCCGGATCACCGTGTTCTGGCTGATCACCAGCTC
>DATDOP010000256.1:0-13892 GCA_035293185.1 Dehalococcoidia bacterium
CGTTCGATGCCTTGACGGCGCTCGCTTTTCTGCTCTATCGCCAGCATGAAGTGCAGGTCCAGGTGATCGAGGTCGGCCTTGGTGGCACGCTGGACTCGACCAACGTGTTCAAGACCAAAGACTGCGCCGTGATTACCAGCATCGGCCTGGAGCACCGCGATATCCTCGGCGACACGATCGCCGAGATCGCGCGCCAGAAGGCGGGGATCATCGTCGCAGGCTGCCCCACGATCATGGCGCCGCAGCGCGAGTCCGCCGCCGACGTAATCCGGGAGGTCGCCGCCGAGCGCGGTTCGCCGCTCACGGAAGTAGCTCTGGTCTGCAACCTGCGCCGCGATAGCATCAGCTCCGATGCTCAGACATTCCGCCTGCGCACGCCCAACGGCGGCTACCAGGCGAAGCTGCCGTTGCTGGGCAAGCACCAGCTGGACAACGCCGCAACCGCAATCCTCGCCGTCGAGGCGCTGGCCAGGAGCGGCGTGCAGGTGGGCGAAGACGTGGTCAAGACCGGACTCGAGAACGTCAAGTGGCCGGCACGCATCGAGACGCTCAAGCGCCGGCCGCTGATCATCGTCGACTCGGCGCACACGGCGGACTCGGCACGAAAGCTGCGCGACACGCTGCTCGAGTACCTGCACGTCGACCGCGCCACGCTGGTGATCGGCGTCATGGGCGACAAAGACCTCGACGGCCTCGCTATGGCGATCGAGCCTTCGGCGCTGCGCGTCATCGCCACAAAGGCGGACCACCCGCGCGCGCTGGACGCTGAGACAGTCGCCAAAGTGTTTCGCGATTACGGCGTCGAGACTTTCGTCGAGCCACGCCTCGGCGCCGCCATCGACATGGCCACCAGCCTCTCGACTGCGTCAGACGCGGTTGTTATCCTCGGTTCAATCGCCCTCGCCGGCGAGGCCCGAGCTTACATCCTTGGCCTCGAACGGGACCCGCCTGTCTGAAAAGGGCCGGGACCCAAGCGGAGGAAGCAATGCCATCCAACCAGGACAACCGCCGCCGCGTGGTCATCACGGGAATGGGAGCATTAACGCCCCTCGGTAACACCGTGAACGAGTTCTGGCAGGGCTGCGTTGACGGACGCTCGGGCATCGACTGGATCACCCTATTCGACAACAGCGCCTACCCCGTCAAGGTCGACGGCGAAGTGCGCAACTTCGACCCTACGGACTACATGGACCGCAAAGAGGCGCGGCGCATGGCGCGTTTCAGCCAGCTCTCCGTTGCAGCGGCGCGCATGGCCGTCGAGGACTCGGGCATCAAGCTCGACAAGGAAGACACCACGCGCATCGGCGTGCTGCTGGGCAACGGCAACGGCGGCTACCCCGAGACCGACGACGCGATGCGCACGATCATGACCAAAGGTGGCAACCGGCTGGACCCCTTCTACATGTCGAAGATCCTGCCCAACATCGCCGCCGCGCAGGTCGCGATGCAGTTCGGCCTGCGCGGTTACAACAACACGGTGACCACGGCCTGCGCTGCCAGCACTCAGGCATTAGGCGACGCGGTCAACATCATTCGCTTGGGCCGCACGGACGTGATGGTCGCCGGCGGCGGCGAAGCCGGCATCTGCGAGCTGGGCCTGGCGGCCTTCCACATCATGCGCGCTCTTTCGACCCGTGAAGACGAGCCGATGAAGGCCAGCCGTCCCTTCGACCGCGACCGGGACGGCTTCGTCTGTGCCGAGGGCGCCGCGCTCTTCGTCCTCGAATCGCTGGAGCACGCGCAGAAGCGGGGCGCGCGGATCATCGCCGAGCTCGCCGGCTACGGCGCCACTTCGGACGCCTACCACGTCGTTGCACCCTGCGTCGACGGCGAAGGCGCCCAGCGGGCGATGCGTGAAGCGATCGACGACGCCGGCCTCACACCGGACGACATCGACTACGTCAACGCTCACGGCACCTCCACGCACGCGAACGACGAGGCCGAAACGTTCGCGATCAAGGGCGTGTTTGGCGAACGCGCCTACAGCGTGCCGATCAGCTCCACGAAGTCGATGATCGGGCACACGCTCGGCGCCTCAGGCGCCATCGAGTCCGTGGCCTGCCTCAAGGCGATCGAGACGGGCATCGTGCCCCCGACGATCAACTACGAAAACCCGGATCCCGAGTGTGACCTGGACTACATACCCAACCAGTCGCGCCAGCTGGACAACGTGCGTGCCGTGCTCAAGAACAGCTTCGGATTCGGCGGCCAGAACGCCTGCCTGGTGTTCAAGCGCTTTGAGCCCTAGCGAAACTGCTTTAGCACCAGAAATAGACCCTTCAGCATCTGGACGCGCCTGGTTCAACAACCGATAATTCATCTGTCATGACTGTCTTAGTGACTTCAGCGACGTAAAGCACTCGGCACGAGCCGGGTGCTTCTTGTTTTAGGAGGCGTCTGTGAACTCGAGCGTCATAGGCAAGATCGAGAAGGCAAAGCGTTACGCCAGGGAACGCGACCGCATGCGGTTCAGCTCCCTGAGCGTCCACTTTCGCGGCGAAAACGACGAACACGAAGTCTCGTTCGCCGATGACAAGTGGCATTGCACCTGCGAGTTTTTCGCCGGGCATAGCACCTGCGCTCACTCGATGGCCCTCGAGCACGTATTGGAAGGCATGCTGCCCGCCGGAGTGTCCCAGCTAACGCACGTCTGACGGTTGTTGACCTAGGTCTTCGGTCCCCGCCGTGCCTTTGGCTGCAGTTGCTGGCGTTCGCGGAAGAACGCCACTGTGCGCCGCAACCCCTCTTCCAAATCGACCTTCGCGTGCCAGCCCGTCGCCTTGCGCAGGCGCTCCGAGGTCGCGTAAAGCGCCGGCACGTCGCCCGGACGCTCACCCAGGTCTTTGATTCGCAGCGGTTTATCGAGGATGTCGGTCACGGCGCTCAACACCTCCTTGACCTTGACGCCCTTCTCGCTGCCGACGTTGAAGTAGTTGAGGCCGGTCTGACCCAGCACCGCGACGTGAGCCATCGCAAGGTCCTCGACGTAGATGAAGTCGCGGACCTGCTCGCCCTTCCAGAAGATCGGGATCGGTTCGTCCCGTAGCGCGGCCTGCACCACGTTGGGTATCAGGTGCGTCTCCGGCTCGCACAGTTCGTTGGGCCCGTAGGGGTTGAAGTAACGCAGGATCGTCGCGTCCAGGTTGTAGAGACGCTGAAACGCCGCGACGAAAGCCTCCGCAGAGACCTTGGTGGCGCCGTAGGGGTTGGACTGCACGCCCAGTGGCTCGTCCTCGCGCAGGGGCAGATTGCGGGGGAGGCCGTACACGGTGGCTGAGGAGGAGAACACGATTTTCTTCACCCCGGCGAGACGCATCGCTTCCAGCAAGCGCACCGTGTTGACGACGTTGTTTTCGGCGAACTCAACCGGGTGCTGCACTGAAACCGGTACCGGCACCAGGGCCGCGAGGTGAATCACGACATCGTGGCCCTTGAGCCATTCACGCAGCTTTGCTTCCTGTTTGAGGTCACCCTTGATAAACACGGCGCCCTTTGGAACCATCTCGCGATGGCCCGTAGAGAGGTTATCGAGGACGGTCACCTGGTGGCCGGCCTGCAGCAACACGTTGCTGACGTGGCTGCCGAGAAAGCCCGCGCCGCCGGTGACAAAGACACGCATATATCAGCATCCTAACCCAGAAACCGGGGTTAGCCCCACGTCCGCCCGGCGCCTCGTTCGCTTTAACCTTTTCGGGTGGCGAGCCGTTCTTATGTGTAGCAGCCTCTTGGCCGAGGCGGCTGTTCGCGTCTGCGTTGGACTCGAACTGGTCGCGGGGATTATCATTGGCTCGTTTTCCACTTGGCAATAGGATGACGAGAAGCATCACCAAGGCAGAGACCAGCTCTGACTGGGAGCCCCAGCGTCAGATCGTTCAGGCCGCCCAGGCCGGCGATCTAGAGTCCATTGGCCAGCTGTACGACATCCACATCAACCAGGTCTACCGCTACTCTCTCGCCCGGCTGGGCAACGTCCAGGACGCCGAAGACGTGGTCAGCGAGATCTTCTACAAGATGCTCAACGGGCTGCCCAACTACCAGTGGCGCAAGGTCCCCTTCGCCGCCTGGCTGATGCGCATCGCCCACAACGAGGTCGTTAGCTTCACGCGGCGCAACGGGCGCCGCGCCAACGACACCGAGCTGCCGGAAGAGATCCTCGACCGCGGCAACCACAGCGACCCGGCAGAGAACGCCGAACGCCAGCTGGCGCTCGAAGATCTGCGCAAGGCCGTCGAGCTGCTGCCCGAGGCGCAGCGAGAGGTGATCATCCTGCGCTTCGCGTCTGGCCTGTCCGTCGCGGACACGGCGAAGGCCCTGGGCAAGCAAGAAAATAACGTGAAAGTGCTCCAACACAAGGGCATGCAGCGCCTCCAGGTGCTGATGACGCCCAAGTATCCGGAGCTGGCGCAGAAGCAGCCATGAGCAAGCAGCGCATCGAGCAGATGCTGCAGGATTGCCTGGACGGCTACGAAGGCGGCCTGACGCCGGAAGAGTGCCTCTCCGCCTACAACGGCGCACGCGCCACGCTGGAGCCGTTGTTCCGTCACGCGCTCTCGCTGCGCGTCGCCTACGCCAACGCTCCCAGGGAGGAGTTCCGCCGCGACGCCCGCGCCAAGCTGATGTTCGCCGCGGGCCAGGATGTGAGCCTTGCTCTGTCCAGGCAGCCGGACCCAGAGTTCGTCGCCCTCGCCCGAGCCCGATTCCTCAACGCCGCCGGGGCCACCGCTCTGGAGGCACTGCGTGACGTACCGCCGCCACGGCTCGCTTTTTGGATTAACGCCAGGCGCCGCCTGCTGGAGAGCGCTGCTTCACCACGGCCGTCGCGCCGCTTTGCCATGGCCATGCGCTACGGACTATCAGCTGCCGTCGTCGTGATCGCCCTTGCGATCGCGACTCTGGCGCCGTTCTCCGGAAACTCGCCCCAGTCGGCGGACGCGCAGCTGGCCGTGCTGGAGCAGCGGATACTCAGCCTGGAGCAGCAGACCTCTGCCGGTCAGCAGGTCTCGTCGTCTGAGCTGCTCGGCGTGACCCAGCGTCTCAACGCGATCGCAGACACCCTGGACGACGAGCCCGTGCCGGCAGTCGCTGAGAAGCTGGAAGGCCTGACCGCACGCTCGAAGAGCTTGAGCAAGGCCGCCCCGGAAGATACCACGCTGGCCCAGGCTCAGGAGGAGTTGGACGAGGCGCAGGCTAAGCTGCGGACCTTCGCGGCCTCCGTCGCAACCGCGGAGCCGACGACGGCAGCTGCCGTCGTCTCCCCCACCGAGGGAGCTTCTACGTCGCCGACGACTGTCGCGACGGAGAAGCCCGCGGCCACTACCACACCGGCAGCGGCACCGCGGATCGAGGTACGCACCACCATCAGCAAAGACAAGACTTACGGCCTGGAGTGGCTGGAAGTGAAAGTCGGCAACACCACAATCCTCATGCCGTCCTCCTGGCGGTTGCTCAACGTCAGCGGAAACGAGACCGGCGTCTTGACGCTTAACGACAGCTACCTCGGCATCGACACCGGCGGCGACCCTTCGGTTATCCTCGTCGTCGTGCCGGCCAGCGGCCAGGTAAACGCGGCCATCAAGGGCACCTCAGTGCCGCTGCGCTTCGGCGGGCCCGACGCTGATACCATCGCTCCGGACGCCCTCGCCCGCGCCACGGAGCTGGCCGGACTGGACGATGAGGTTGTCCTGGCGCTGCACCACTTCGTGCTAAACGTGAGCGTGCCTTAACCGGATTTACGGGAAACCACTACTACACCAGATTCGCAAAGCGGTCGATATTACCGGATAGGCACAGGTCTGCCTGCCAGGCGGCTGCGCCCTCTACTCAAGGAGGGAGAACCATGGTTCGAGTGGGAACGTCGGTGAACCAGGAGCAGGGCGGCGAAGAGGAACAGGAGCCTTCCTGGACGGGGCTCATCCGCGACGCCGTCAAGGATTTTGTCGACGCGATCGGTGATTCGACGCGTCAGCTCGCGGTGGCCGCCGAACGCTTTGCTACCGATTCGCTTCACCTCATAGACGACGCCACGATCAAGGCGCAGGAATCGGCCGACAGCAGCAGCGACATGGCTGACGCTGCGCGCAAAGCCGCTGAGGATGCCCGCAAGGCCGCCGAAACCCTCCAGACCGCGGTCATCGAGGCGGGTGACAAGATCCGCGAAGAAACCAAGGCGACTGTCGACGAGGCGCTTGCGCAGGCGCGCGAGGCCCAGGCAGCCAGCCAGCAGGCCAAAACAGAGATGCAGCAGCAGGCTGACGAGATCTTGCGGCGGATTGAACACTCCAACGAAGGTGGCCAGGAAGTAGTGCGGGCTGCTCAAGCAGCGACCGAAGAAGTACGCCAGGCCGCCGAGCGCGTTGCCGAATCCGCAGGTGGCATCGACGCCGCCGTAAGCGCCGCCCGGAAGGCCTCTGAGGAAGCCCAGAGCGCAGCCCTCCGCGTCGAGCAGGTTTCCTTCGATCTCTCCTCGACCGCCGCCGGAGCCCGTCAATCCGCAGACGACGCACGCTCGCTCGCCGAGCAAATGCAACGCACCTCCTCCGACGTCACGGATGCGGTCGCTGCGGCGCAGACGGCCGCCGCGGAGGCCCGGCAGGCTGCCGAGACGATCATGCTCAGCGCGACGGAATCCACAGACGTGGCCGAGACTAGCCAGCAGGCCGTCCGGGAGGCCCAGCAGGCCGCCGAGCAGGCATCCCTGTCGGCCGCCGCCGCCGCGGACCGCGCCGAGAGCGCAGCGGGCAGTGTCAGCGGCGCCGTGGAGTTGAGCCGCCAGGCAGTGGAAGAGGCGCGCCAGCTCGCCGAGCAGGCAAGCAGCGCACCCGGCCTCGGCAAGGACGCCCACACTCTGTTAGAGCGCCTCGAAGACGACTACCAGCTCCTGACCACGCTGGTCCAGGAACTCGCCAGCCGCATCAGTTCGGTCACCAACCTCGCCGCGGCGCAGGTTGACCTGATGGACCAGGGGCCCGCGGCGGAGACGGAAGCCACCGTCGAGGAGCAGCCGGCCGTCGACGCGGAGGTCTACAGCGCCCCGTCCTGGACGCCTGCTGCAACCCCTGCCTACGAATCGCCCGTGATTGAGGCTGTCGCCGAGAGCGAACCCGAGCCAGCGTGGTCGCCTGAAGTTGTTGCTTATGAGGAGCAAGTCGAAGTCGTAAGCACCCCTGAGGCTGAATGGGTCGCACCTTCGTGGTCCGCGGAAGAGGCCGCCTCGGAAGAGGACGCTCATCCCGCCGTCGAAGAGCCGGCCGCCATCGAGGCACCGTCCGCCGGGTACGTCCCCCCTGCCTGGACAGCCGCGGCTGTTGGGGCCGAGCCGGAAGCGCCGTTCTGGCGTGACGTCCCGGTCGAAGAAGCCGAACCCGGCCTGGAGACGTGGACCGCGGCTGAGGCCGCCGAGCCGGCTGTTTCGCAGGCAAACGAATCGCCGGCTGCAGCGGCACCCGCCCTGGCGGACACGGCCCGCTGGGAACCGGAGCCGGAAAGCAGCTCTGAAGCTGAAGAGATGGTTGCGCCCGCGTGGCCGGCTCCTGCTTCTGAGCCAGAGACGCTGGTCGAAGAGACCGTGACGGTGGCGGAACAGGACACCGCGCCGACGGCAGCGGCTGTCCCGGACGCGACGTTGTTCGGCCGGGTGCAGGTCACCATCTCCCCCGTCCCGGACTTCGACCGCCTGCTCAACCTGGACAGCGCGCTGAGCCGCGTGGGCAGCGTGCAGAGCGTAACCCTGGCTGACTATGCCCAGGAAGAGGTCACTTTCCGCATCGACCTGGCCAGCCCGCTCGCGGCGGCCGACTTCGCTCAGCAGGTGGCCGAGGCATCCGGGTTCAGTGTTCAGGTAACAACCGCCGAGGGCAGCGCGGTAACGCTGCGTCTCGGTTAGGAGGACGCGTGTCGGTAAACCTGGCGCGTCAGAAGCGCCTCCGGCTGTATCTCAGCATCGCCGGCCTCATGCTCATGGTCGGCGCCGTCTCGACGATCTCAGCGAGTGACCCGGACGGCGTCACACTGCGCGTCGGCATGATCCTGGTCACAGTCGGCGCCGCAATGTGGTTGCCCTGGCAGGCGCTGTTGCCGGCAGTCCTGGTTGCCTGGCTGGGGCCCAACATCGGCCGCAACCTGATGCAAGACTACTCGCTGTTCAACAGCAACATGATGTGGGAGCTTCCGGGCCTCCTCGGGTTGGCTGGTTTCTCCAGCTTCGCTCGCGTCGCCCTGCGCGAGCTGGAGGAAGAGCAGCTGCTCCTCGGCCTCAACGGTGAGGCCGCGATGGGCCTTGATCCCCAAACAGGTGTCTATGAAGAGAGCCAGCTGCGCATCTCCATCGAAGCAGAGCTCTCCCGGTCGCGACGCTTTGGGCGCACGTTCTCGCTGGTGCTCGTCGGCATCGATGAGCTGCGCCAGCGCTTTGACTATCGCGACGAGAGCACCTGGCACCAGAGCTTCGCCGCCACGGCCGAGCTGTTGCGCGGCACGCGCCACAACGTCGATCGTGTTTACCGCTACGGATCCGCGGGTTTCGCGATGATCCTTCCCGAATCCGGCCCCAGCGACGTCGGCGGCCTCGTGAAGCGACTGCGCCGCATCGCCCGCAAGGCCCGACCGGCAGAAGGCGAGCCCGGCGGGCCGCTGCCGGCCTACTTCGCGGCAACCTTCTTCCCGACCTGCGCAACCTCAACCGACGACCTTCTGCGGCGCGCCGAAGTTGCCTTGCGCATCGCGGACAAGAACGCCAACCGCGTGCAGATTGACAGCGCCGAGGCGCCGGACATGCCGCCCCTGGAGACACTCCGCCAGCCGGACGAGCCTGAGGAACTGGCGCCGCTGGATGCTCCGGCGCCGTTCGAGGAACCCGTCCCGCTATCGGCGCCCGCGGCCGTGTTGCCGGAACCTCAGCCGTTGTTCGCGCACCAAGAACCTCAGCCGTTGTTCGCCCAGCAGGAGCCACAACCCCTGTTCCCAGTACCGGACGACAGCGTGGAGGTGGACGAAGAGCCACCCATCGAGGTCTACGCGTTGCAGGCGCCTGAACCAGCCGTCGATGAGTATGCCCCGTCCTGGCATTCGGAAGCGCCGCTCAGCGTCCTGCCAAAGCCTCACCCTCAGCTGACGGCGGTGAACGGGCATTCAGACAAGAGTGACTCGATCGACGCGTCCGTCAGCGACGCGCTCAAGCGACTGGACGAGACGCTGGACCTGATCCGCTCCCTCAAGCAACGCAGCGCCTGATAACCCGGGCGGGCGTGCTAGTTGACGGTCATCGTGCCGCTCATGGCGGCCTGCCCGTGCACCGTGCAGATGAAAGTCAGCGTGCCGGCTTGCGTCGGCGTGAAGTTTATCGACTTGGACTGTCCTGGTTCGACACGCTGGCTGTCAACGAGGCCGGCGATGGTGAACGTGTGGGGCTGTGCGCCCGCGTTCGTCAGGTTCAGAGTAATGGCCTGCCCAACACGACCGGTCAGGGTCTTGGGTTCGAAGGCGATGTCGACCATCTTGACTTCAACGGCGCCACCTCCGGTGCCCGAGCCGGACGACGAGTCGTCATCGTCGTCGCCACCACCGCAGGCGATCAGAAAGACCGCGGCAGACAGGACCGCAAAGACAACCAGTAGCTTCTTGAACAACACGTTCCTCCCCTGTTCCTTCTCTCTTGCACATACGTCTGGGGTGAACACAGGGATGCCCGGCGGCGCTGCCGGGCATCTTCTTGCTGGAAACGTAGCCTAGAGGCCGATGAGCTTATCCAGCCCGACGATCAGCTCCTTGCGGTTGATCACCTCTCGTGCAGCCATGAGCACGCCGGGGATAAACGAATCGCGTCCCACCGAATCGTGGCGAATGCGTAGCGACTGGCCGAGGCCGCCGAACGTGATCTCGTGATGCGCCACGAATCCCGGCATGCGCTGACTGTGGATCGCGATCCCTTCGTAGACCGAACCGCGCGCTCCGGTCAGTGTGTCTTTCTCCGGCATCGTGTGCTCGAAGGGCTTGCCGCGGCCGGCCGCCATCGAGCGCGCGGTCGCGATCGCGGTGCCCGATGGCGCGTCCAGCTTCTTCTCCTGGTGCATCTCTGTGATCTCGGCGTAGTCGAAGTACCGTGCCGCGATCCCCGCCAGGTGGATCATGACCACGGCCCCGATCGCGAAGTTAGGCGCCAGTAGCGCGCCCAGGCCCTTCTCCTTGCAGCCGGCCGCGAACTCGTTGATGAACGACTCTGGCAGACCCGTGGTGCCGATGACCATGGATGCGCCGTTGGCCAGCGCAGCGCGCGACACTTCCGGCGTCCACTGAGCGTTCGTGAAGTCGATAATCACCCTTGGCTTGAGCTTGCCGATCAGCGCCGCGGGGTCGCTGCTCAGGGGTATGCGGCCGCTGCCATCGGGCAGAGCTACCGAGTCTTCAGATGAGAACTTTTCGACGACGCCGATGGGTTCCAGGTCCGGTTCGCGCGTGACAGCAGCGAGCACCTCGCGCCCCATGAATCCGGTGCCCGAGACAACGACACTGATCTTGTCCATGCTGGACCCCCTGGCGCCTCTAAGAGGCGGCTCTAACCGCGGGGTGCCGGTGGCCGGCGACCGCCGCCGCCGTTAGGTCCGCCGCCCGGGGGACGGCCTCCGCCGCTACCGCCACTGCCGCCGCGGCCGCGGCCGCCGCGCCGGAAGCCACCGCCACCGCCGCCATCCTGTCGGGGCGCGCGCTGCGGCGGCCGCATGGTGGTGAGCATTGAGCTGCGGCGGGTCAAGGGCGAAGGGATCTCACCCGGCGCCGGCTCCTCCAGCTCCTCCGGGCTCGTACCCTCGAGGACTGCGCGGCGCGAGAGGTTGATCCGGCCCAGGTTGTCGATCTCCATGACCATGACCTGGATCTCGTCGCCGACCTGCACCACGTCCTCCACTGTGGGGACACGATAGTCAGCCAGCTCGCCGATGCGGACGAGGCCTTCCTTGCCGGGCATGATCTCGACGAAGGCGCCGAAGTCGACGGTGCGCGTGACGCGGCCGGTGTAGACCTGTCCCACGACGGCTTCCCGTGTCAGACCTTCGATAATCGCGATCGCCTTGCGGGCGTTCTCTTCGTTCGTGGAGCCGACGTAGACCGAGCCGTCGTCCTCGACGTCCACAGTGCACTTCGTCTCTTCGATGATCGAGCGCACCATCTTGCCCCCGGGGCCAATGACCGCGCCGATCTTCTCGCGCGGGATCAGGATGCGGTAGACGCGCGGTGCGTAGCGCGAAAGCTCCTTGCGCGGCGTGTCGATCGCCTCGGCGAGCTTGCCGAGGATGACCAGCCGGGCAGTCTTCGCCTTCGCGACGATATCCTCGATCATCGGCACGCTGATGCCCTTGACCTTGAAGTCGGCCTGGACGGCGGTAATGCCGTTGGCTGTGCCCGCGACCTTGAAATCCATGTCGCCCAGGGCGTCTTCCAGTCCGGCGATGTCGGTCAGGATGCGGTAGTCGTCACCTTCGGCCGCGGTCACCAGGCCCATGGCGACTCCGGCCACCGGCTCTTTGATCGGCACACCCGCGTCCATCAGGGCAAGGCTGCTGGCGCAAATGCTGGCCTGCGAGGTACTGCCGTTGCTGCCCAGCACCTCAGAGACGATGCGAATCGTGTAAGGGAACTCGGTCTCGGGTGGGACCACGTATTCCAGCGCGCGTTCGCCGAGGGCTCCATGGCCCAGCTCACGGCGGCCGGTGCCCAGACGCCGCACTTCGCCTACCGAGAACGGCGGGAAGTTGTAGTGGTGCATGAAGCGCTTCGTCTCTTCCGGCGAAAGCGTGTCCAGCTTCTGCTTTGCGCTTAGCGGCCCCAACGTGACGATGCTCAACACTTGCGTCTCGCCGCGCTGGAACAGGCCCGTACCGTGCGTCCTTGGCAGAATGCCGACGTCGCAGGTGATTGGCCGCAACTCGTCGAGGTCGCGGCCGTCGGCGCGCTTGCCCTCCGTCAGGATGCGTCCGCGCACCGTCTTCTTGACGAAGGCGTCCAGCGCGGCAGCGAGGTCGTCGTTGCTGAACTTGTCGCCGAAGTGCGTCTTGAGCTCATCGCGGCGGGCGCGCATGCCCTCGGCACGCTCTTCCTTCACGGAACCCAGCACGTCCTCGAGGCGGTCCTTGAGCAAATCGGCGACGGCGGCCTCAGCCTCAGGGTTCGTGGTCTTCGTCTCGACGGTAATCTTGGGCTTGCCCAGCTCCTTGGCCATCTCCTGCTGTGTCTTGATCAGGATCTGGTTGGCTTCGTGTGCCCGGCGTACCGCCTCCAGGAAGACTTCCTCGCTGACACCACTGGCCCCGGCTTCGACCATGATCACCTTCTCGGAGGTCGAAGAGACCACCAGGTCGAGGTCGCTCTCGTCGAGCTGGGCGTAGGTGGGGTAGAGGATGTACTCGTCGCCGATGTGACCGACGCGCATCGCCGAGACGGGACCGTCGAACGGTATGTCGGAGATGGTCAGAGCGGCGGAGGCGCCGATCGTCGCGAGGACGTCGGGGTCGTTCTCCATGTCGGCTGAGAGCGTGGTGATGATGATCTGGACGTCGTTGCGGAAGCCTTTGGGGAACAGCGGCCTCAGGGCCCTGTCCGTCATGCGGCCCGCCAGCACGGCATCCGTGGACGGCCGGCCTTCGCGGCGCGGGAAGCTACCGGGGATCTTGCCGATAGCGTAGAGACGCTCTTCGAAATCGATCGTCAGCGGAAAGAAATCGATATCCGGGCGCGGCTCCGGGCTGGCGCAGGCGGTGACCAGCACCACGGTCTCGCCCAACGCGACCGTAATCGAGCCGTTCGCCTGCGCGGCGAGACGGCCCGTCTCGATGATCAGCGATTTTCCGCCGACTACGATTTCCGAAATCTGGGACATTGGTTATTCTCTTCCTTCACCCTGTAAAATCGCCGTCCTCGGGTAAGTGTCTTGAATGAACGGCGGGACACGCTGTAACCACCAACACTGCGTGTCTAAAAACGGCTCCGTATGGGATTCAGTGGCGGCTGTTCCCTCAGGCTGCTTTCAGCCCTGCCTAAAAGAAAAGCCCCCGCTTGCTACTTGCGGAGGCCCAGCTTGGCGACGATGGCTCGGTAACGCTCCACGTCATTGTTGTTGAGGTACGCAAGCTGGCGGCGTCGTTGGCCCACCATCATCAAAAGTCCACGTCGCGAGTGGTGGTCCTTCCGGTGGACGCGCAGATGCTGCGTGAGGTGGTTGATCCGGTCGGTCAGCATCGCAATCTGCACCTCGGCGGAACCAGTGTCCGTCTCGTGCTTGTGATGCTCCTGGATGATTTCCGTCTTGCGCTCTGTAGCTAGAGGCATTCGGCCGTTCAGGCCCTCGTCAGTCTTTCTTATTACGCGTCTTGGACAGTCTAACAGCACTATATACGCACTGCAAACCTCTAAGGGCAAGCCTGGGCCCGTCCGGCGTTGGTGCACCGCCTGAAGCCTACCCTATAATTTCAGAGATGACAGATCGCAGGAGGCAAGCTCTGGAGACCCGGGTGGTGCGCATCCTCAAGGCAGTGGCCGAAGCGCCCCCGCAACGCGGCACGGCGCCGACGTTGGTCCTGACGGTTGGCCTGCCCGGCAGCGGCAAGTCGACGTTCGCCCGCCGGCTCGCGCTGGCAACCGGCGCCGCGGTGCTGGAGAGCGATGCATTGCGCCGCCTGCTGTTCGGCGAACCGTCTTACAGCGCCGCCGAGAACCGTCGTCTGTTCGAAGCGCTGCCCGCCGCCGCGCGCGAACTGCTGGAGCGTGGCCGCAACGTGATTATCGATGCAACGAACCTGAGGGAATCAGACCGGCAGCCCGCCTACTCCCTGGCTCAAGAAACCGGCGCTCAATTGTTGATCCTGCGCTTCTCAGCGCCCGATTCCGTGATCCGGCAACGCCTGGCG
>DATDOP010000257.1:0-18029 GCA_035293185.1 Dehalococcoidia bacterium
GGCCCGCCAGCGCCACACCCGCCACCCCCAACTCCGGCGACACCAGCGCCATCGAACTCGGCGTCCAGTTCCGCTCCGACGTCAGCGGCTTCATCACCGGCATCCGCTTCTACAAGGGAACCGCCAACACCGGTACCCACGTCGGCAACCTCTGGAGCGCAACCGGTACCTCCCTGGCCACCGCCACCTTCACCAACGAGACCGCCTCCGGCTGGCAGCAGGTCAACTTCGCCTCCCCCGTTGCCATCACCGCCGGCCAGACCTATGTCGCCTCCTACCACACCGACAGCGGCAACTACTCCGTCAACGGCGGCTACTTCGCCTCTGAAGTCTTCAGCTGGCCGCTGCGTGCCCTCTCCAACGCCCAGGCCGGCGGCAACGGCCTCTACAAGTACGGCCCCTCCGGCTTCCCCTCCGGCAGCTTTGGCGCCTCAAACTACTGGGTTGACGTCGTCTTCAGCCAGACTCCCTGACCTAATAAGGAGCCAGTCTGAACGCAGAGGAGCATCTCCCTTCACGACTCGGCTACAATTGCCGCTGACGGAGGACGGGGGCGGAACTGCTCCTAATTCCAGGATGTCTACGTTCGACCTCACATTCACTGCCCTCGAAGCCAGGTGGGCCACTAATTCGGCGCGCCTCGGAGGAGTGAGTGGAACCCGGAACGAGCCGTCCGTCTCCACGGCACCAACCCCGACGGTCAGTGCCGCAGAGACTGGCAGCATCTTCCCCGGTTTGACATGGCCGACGGGGAGTGGGCCAAAATAGGTTCCCGCGAGCCTACGATGATTGACTGTGATGTCCTCAATGAGGGGACGCGAGGCGTAGATGGCCGGTCATATGAAAAAGGTAGTTATCCTCGGCATTGGCGGGACAAGCACCGACATCCTTGACACCCTGAGCGATGTCAATGCAGCCTCCGGGGCGCCGGCCTACGAATGTGCCGGCTTTCTTGACGACGACGCCTCGCGCTGGGGTACCGAGCGCTTTGGCGTCCCAGTCCTTGGCCCATTGGATCTCGCTCGCACGCTCCAAGACTGCACCTTCATCAACGGCATCGGTAGCCCAACGAACTTCTGGATGAAGGAACCGGTAATAGGGCGCACCGGAGTCTCCCTCGAACTTTTTGAGACCCTTGTGCACCCAACAGCAAGTGTGTCGCGAATGGCGCGGCTCGGCAGGGGGACAGTCGTCTTTCAGAATGTCACAATCACAGCCAACGCAGAGCTCGGAGACCATGTCGTCGTCCTGCCCAATTCCGTGATAAGCCACGATGTGGTTGTGGGCGATTACTCCTGCGTCGCAGGCGGTGTCTGCGTCTCGGGCGAGGCCAGGATAGGCAGAGCCTGCTACCTCGGCACGAACAGCAGCATCCTTGGCGGCGTGCGCATCGGAGATGGTACCCTCGTCGGCATGGGTAGCGTTGTCTTGAGAGACATCGCCGCTAACAGTGTGGTCATCGGCAATCCGGCTAGGTTCCTAAGGAGTACCAGGCCCACTCCCTAACAGAGCATGGGCCAAATCAGCTACGCTCCCTGCCAAGCCTTTCTCCTCCAGACTGCCAGGTTGCCGTAGAGCTTCTGCCCTAGCACAGTCTGCAGGCCAAGCCGGCCTAACTCCACATAGAATGCACCCTTGATAAACAGAAGTGGCGAGACGAGGACTGCCTGCAGCAAGCTTTGCCAACCCCGGCGCACTCGACCTAGACATCGGTTGCAGTAGCATTCGTTCAGCAGCATCCGGTCTATCGCGCCTCCTCGATTGCGCAGCAGGTATTGAGGTGCATTGTGAGGCAGGGCATCAAAGGCCTTCCGGATGACGTCACGCTTCTCCTCTACGGCCTGACGCGCGGAGATCATCGTATGACTCATGTTGGCGCTGTGCGCGCGTTTGGCGACCATTAGATCAGCAACATAACCAACGCTATAGCACATCATGATCCGAAACCAAAGATCCCAATCGGCCACGTGCGGATAGCGGGCGTCATAGACACCGACCTCCGAATGGCATGCGCGGCGAATGATCAAGCCGGAGCCGTCTATCGAGACACCAAAAGCCTGGTCGGCGAACTCTTCCAACCCACCTCGCACATAGTCTCCGGGGGCGGGCTGGCATATCGAAATAGGCTGACCTGCCTCGTCGACTACGGTCTGCGCGAAATAGACGAAGCCAACGTCAGCATGGGCGTCCATGAGAGCGATGGCCCTTTCAACAGCATCCACGCGCTGGAAGTAATCGTCACTAGCCAGAATACCTACGAAATCCCCCTGCGCCAGTTCGATGCCCTCGTTGAATGTCCGGATATTGCCCTGGTTCTGCGCGTGGCGTACGATCCGGATCCGCCCGTCCGCCTCGTACCGTTTCAGCACCTCGGCCGTCTCATCCGTGGACCCATCGTCAATGACGATAATCTCCATGTCCACAAACGTCTGACTCAGCAAGCTGTCCACGGCCTGGGCGAGGAAGCGCCCGTAGTTATAAGAAGGGACGATGAAGGCAACGCGCGGCTTCATGTCGCAACTCACCGCAAGGCTGAAGTTCTTATAGTCAAGAGTCGCTGCTTCGCCATGGATATCGACGATAGTCGCCATTGGTAGACTAATCGTTGAGAAACAGGCGGGAGGGCTGACGCAGACCGCAGACAGTCCCTACCGCTTCTCCGCAACCTCACGGAGTATCTCAGCTACGCGGAACGCGTTCTTTCGAGAGTCGAAGCGCTCTTCCGCGAGTGCGCGGCCGCGGCTGCCGAGGCGCTGGCGCAACGCCTGATCCCTCACGATTGCCGTGAGCGCATGATCGAGGCCTTGGACGTCCCCGGCTGGCACCAAAAGGCCATTCTCGCCGTCCCGGACGACTTCGCTCACGCCTCCGACATCGCAGCTAACAACCGGAATCCCTGAGGCGAGGGCCTCTGTGAAGACGATCCCAAAGCACTCGGCGCGCGTCGGCAAGACGAAGACGTCCGCTTCCCGATAGAGGGCTGGCAGGCGCTCATCATCCTGCGAAAGCCGGTGGACAAAGACTCCGTCGCCTGCTTCGAACTCTGCACGCGTAACCACGTGCAAGACGCAATCGCGCGCCGTTGCAGACGTCCGGAACCACTCGAGCAGCGTGTCGCCGCCCTTTCGTTCGAAGTCCCCACCGACGAAGAGCAGCCTCACTTTGCCGTCAGGAGCCGGCGAGCGATGCGCCGGTGGGTAGAACCTCGAAAGGTCCGCGCCCGGAGACAGGACTTCAATCGCCTCCGGTGAGACACCGTAGTCCTCGATCAGCGACATCCGCGCCCAGTTCGACCAGGGAAGCAACCGCCGAGCCTGGTGAAAGACACGCCGATTCAGCCAGTACTTCGCCGCGATCATCGGCCCCCATCTGTCCGGCTGGTGTCCGTATCCCCGGCCGATCTCGCCGTCATACTGCATCGGTGTTACGTCAAGAGAAATGACGGAAGGGCACTTGGTGAGCACGTCCAAGCACAGGCAGGCCGGTTTCTGAGTATTCCAGAAGATCACGTCCGCATCCCAGCCATCAAGGCGCTTCATGACCTGGTTGCGCGCCCGCCAGGCGGCCCGCAGCGCCGCCGGCACCGCTGGCAGGCGTTCCAACCACCCGTTCTCCTCATAGAAGGTTACCGGGACGGCCCTCACCTGCAGGTCGTCTCTGCTCGCCAGATGGCGTTCCATCTCAGCGGCGTAGACTGCGTGCCCCACCACGTGCTCCATCGCCAAGGCCACGCGTAGCACGCCAATCTCAGTTGTCACGGTGGGAATCATCG
The DNA here is from genome assembly GCA_035293185.1 of Dehalococcoidia bacterium. Taxonomy (GTDB): domain Bacteria; phylum Chloroflexota; class Dehalococcoidia; order DSTF01; family WHTK01; genus WHTK01. Next base: position 3,773 of record DATDOP010000257.1, read on the forward strand.
CGGCTCGTTGCACTCCCGCCCATGCAGCCCCCGGACGGCGTGCACGAGGTCTTGTCCTACCACGAAATCGTAAGGCGGCCCGCGCCGCCGTCTTCGCCGAGGGTCACTGAATTGTCCGAAGCCTCACACCTGGAGCCATTCCACACCTTGGACCCCCGTCCATGGAGGACACCATGTCAACCACTCGCCAGGCTCCGCTACGTTCATTCTTTGGCGATCCGGGTATACGAAACGTTGACAGAAGGTGGCTTTGAGGTAGCCCTCCCTCCGCGCGACACCAAGGCACCCGCTGGCGGGACTTTCCTCACGTACTCTAGGGGGGCGCTCTGGTTCTCCTACGATTTCCCCACCCTGGCTCACCTTCCCCTGACCAGGCCCCTCCGAGGATGTGATCAGGAAGGCTTATGGTCTCAGCGAAGGCAAAGATCCTCTACTTGTCCAATCTGTTCTATCCGGAACCCTGGAACGGGATCATGGAGAGCGTGCGTCTCCTGATCGCGGGACTCGACCGGGAGCGGTTCGATCCCGTGATCGCCGTGCGTCCTGACGACGGCACCCAGACCCTGACGCTTGCTGAGCGTGCGCACGCCGCCATCCGCCCCCTTTCGCGCTCGCGCAGTTCGCAAGAGATCAGGGAGCTTTGTCGCGCGGAGAGCTTCGACATCGTCCATATCCAGACACCCGTCACGGCCTCCGTTCCACGCCTCGCTCTAGGAGCCCGCCTGGGAAGAGCACGCCAGATCATCGTCACCTACCACCTCGTGCAAACCGTGAGGCTTCCTCTGCGGACGCGGCTCATCAATTGGTGGACCCACCGTCTTCTGGTGGATCGGACCATCGCAGTCTCGGAAGGAGTCGCCCAGTCTCTCGCCCGCGTCAGCGGCCTTGAGCGCAAGCGAATCACCGTCCTGTACAACGGTGTCGCTCCTGAAGAGGACGGCGTTGCGCCGCCAACCTGGAAACTGCCGCGACTCAAAGACGAGGTCTGGGTCGGCTACTTCGGGCGGCTGGCTGTCGAGAAGGGCGTGAACCATCTGATAACCGCCCTTGCCCTTCTCAAGGACCAGCTCCCCGCGCTCCGGCTAGTCCTCGTCGGTGACGGCTACTTGCTGCCGGAGTTGGAAGCACAGGTCCAGGCCGCCGGATTGAGCGGACGCGTCCTGTTCCTGGGCTACCGGATAGACGCGCGGCAGCTGATGCGCCAGGTGGACCTTGTCGTCCTTCCCTCTCTGGTCGAAGGGTTGCCCTACGTGCTGATCGAGGCTATGGAGGCCAGCCGGCCAGTGGTCGCCTCACGTATCCCTGGTACGTCCGAGGTTGTCGAGGACGGCGTGACGGGACTGCTGGTGCCACCCGAGGCCCCCCAGGACCTTTCAGACGCCCTGGCCACTCTTGCCCGAGACCGTGACCTGCGCAGCAAGATGGCCGAGAGGGCTCATCAGCGCTTCCTCGCGAAGTTCGATGCACGCCGCATGGTCGATGGCATGCTTCGCGTTTACGAAGCGCCGGAGCGTTGAACGCCGCTGGCGGCGCACCCTCACAGCGTCTCTAACCGAGATTCCCCCCGGCTCGCTGCAATCCCTCGTAGATGCCGAGCATGCGATCGATCATGACATCCTCGCCAAAGTCCCTGAGGATCGTCTCCCGCGCCCGGCGCCCCATCTCGCACGCCTTTTCAACGTCGGCCGCCAACGTGCGGACGGCGGCTGCCAGCGCCTCCGTATCCCCAGGCGGGACAACGAGCCCCGTGATCCCCTGCTCGATGACTTCCGACACCATGCCAACATCAGTCGAGACGATGGGCCGCGCCATCGCCGCTGCCTCCAGGACCGTGATCGGCCCGCCCTCCCAGAGCGAAGGCATCACGAAAATGTCGAAGGCCGCGTAACACTCGGCCGCGTCTGGATAGAACCCCATGAACTCCACGTCCTCGCCGGCTCGCTCCTCCAGCGCCTGCCGCCGCGGACCCTCACCAATCATTATGAATCGGAACCGGCCGTTCTCTCGAGCCAGCATCCGGGCCATATCGACGAAGTACTCGGATCCCTTCCTTGGCTCGGCAAGCCGGCCCAATGTGCCGATGACGATGTCCGACTCGCCGGCAGTGATGAGCTTGCGCACAGGCGTGCCATCGGCCCGTCCAGGGTCGAAATGCCCCAGGTCCACGGCGTTGTAGACAAAGTCGAATTTCCCTCCTCTGCGGCGGAGGTCCTGGATGTGCTGCTCCATGTTCGTCCTGGAGACACACACGATCCGGTCAAGCCCGTGATCTCGCAGCCGGATCATCAGCCGCTTGCGGAAGGAAACGGGGTAATCCGGCGGCTGGTGCTCCGTACGGATCAAAGCCCCGGCGCCAGCGATCTTCGCCGCGAGCATGGGCAGGCCACCGCCGTCGGACCCCGTAATGTGCAGGTGAAGCACGAACGGACTCAGGCTGCGAAAGAGCCGCACCAGCGAAAGCCAGCGCTGCAGGAGACCCAATGGTGAGCGCCGCCGCGATGGCAGGCCGAAGACCTCGACGCCGGCAGTGAGCAAGCTCCGGCGCAGCGGCGCCACGATCTCGTCGTCTGGACAAATGACGGCTACGGAGACGCCCCGCCGGACCAAGCCCCGCGCAAGCGCATCGATATGGGCCTCCATTCCGCCCATCATGATGCTGTTTGTGAACATCACTATTCGCAGCCCCGTCAGCGCTGTCCCAGTCTCGACCTGCGTTTTCGGCCCTCTCTCTGCCAGCCTCATCCCTCTATCCTCGTCTTTCTCCAGGGGTCAAGCTTCCCGGCATCGCGTTGCTCGCCGGTTGAGAGAGCGTGAGGCTTGGCAGCCTGCTCGGAGACCACCACCGAGAGCTGGGTCTGCAGCAGAACGCGGACCCAGGGCAGCGCAGGATCCAGACAGACCCGCCTGCCAACACTCGCCTGGCTTCAGTGCTTCGAGATTCTTAAGTGTCTCTTCACGAGGGCACTCAGCTTGTCGCCCTTCCTGCCCATGAACACAAGAGACGGCAAACTTCCGCGCAGCCCTTCCCGCGGTATGAACTGAATTAGCCGCCTTAGCCGCAGGGGTCTCGTATCCAGGTCGAGGATCCGGGCCTCGCGCCAGAGCACCTGGTCGAGCAGGCTCACACGCGTCAATTCGCGATCCAGGAGCGTGGCATCCGGCAATGGCGTATCGAACAACGCCTTTAGCAGGTGAAGCCCATAGCGAACCGAGTTCGCGACACCCTCATCGCGCGCGGCCAGCGTGAGTTTGTCCCAGGCAAATTCTGCTTCATGCCGCCGCAGAATCAGGTCCAGGTCCTTGAACCAGATCAGCCGCTCAAACCCATGCCTCTGTAGGTGTACCAGCAGGAGCAAACAAAGGTCATCCAGTTGCGGAGTCCCTGCCGTGGCCCGGCCTACGGTGAACGCCTGTGCCCGGTCCCAGAGGCTATCCAGGCTCCGCGGTCGCAGGCCGATCTGTAGCTGGTCGAAGTGGACATCCACCTTGAGACCCGTCTCACCGTGCGCATAGGTGATTTCGAAGGGCGTCTCGAAAGTGTTAGGCGTCGCGGATTCGACACCCCCGTGATCGTCAAGGACACCGTAACCCTTGCTCCGGAGAGTCGAATCCACCACAGACCAGGCGCCCAACGGGACGAGGAGATCGACATCGTTGTAAGGACGCAGAGCAGCATCAGGGTAATAGCGTGTCGCTATGGTTGCGCCCTTGAGGACCATGACCTGCACGCCGATGGCCTGCAGACCGAGAATCATCTCTTCCAGGACGCTGTCGAGAGACAGTGCCTTCATTGCGCTCTGCAGAACATCTGCTAGCAGCACCTCGGCGCAACGCGGCTCCAGTAAGCTCGCACCGCCAGGGCGACTCGCAGCGCGCAGGAGCCACCCAGACACGCGATGCCTTACGGCCAGCCGGCTCACCTTCTGCCAGTCCTGGACCGTCAAGCTTGCCGGCATCAGGTCTGGTGAGCACTCTGGCGCCACGCCCTGGAGGGCGAACCGGATGAACTGAGCTTCAGGCGACGTCTTCAGTGTTCTCTCGTTCCATCGACACTCTTTGCCGGCACTCTTTCCTGTTGATCTTCGACCGGATTACCCGCGTGGCGAAGCGGCCCGCACAGACGCGATGGAAGAACTCGCTGCTCAGTAGGCTCCCACGGTGCCATCGGCCTTCGCATGCGCAACCGCGTAGCCAAAGACCAGGAGGCTCGCTGGCAGCAGGAGGGCAAAGGCGGCCAGGGCGGCCAGACTCGCCGCCACCGACTCAAACCCGGCACCCTGCAGCAGAGCTGTTCGCAGGACATCCGTCGTGTGGGTCAAGGGCAGCAGAAGAGAAGACGTTTCCAGCCAACCCGGCAGGACACTGGTCGGGTAAAGCACGCCACTCAGCAACAGTGAAAGCGTCATGAGGGCGCCGGTCAAGGGCTCCTTCTGCTTGAACCAGAACACGAACGCTGCACCGAGGATCCCCAGGCCCGCAAACGCCGCCATAGTTAGGGCGAAGCACGCCAGCACAATCGGAGCTTGGTCCAGCTGCAGGTTCGCTCCCAAAAAGACCGCGCCCAGCGTGAGTGCACCGATCATCCGGAGGAGCGAGAACCCCAGCCCGTAGAGGGCCGAACCAAAGAGGAAAATCGGCATACCCGTCTTGCTGGCGACTATTACCTCCAAAGTACCTGAAACCTGTGCACCCCGGACAACCCCCGGGAAGATAGCAGTCACGGACTGCGCAAACAGTGCCACAGAAACACCCACCAGCGCATAGGCGAAGTAATCGCCACCATAAGCATTGAGATCCGGAGGTGCGCCTTGGTTGATGAACCGGGCAACGAAGTCCAGGCTCACCAGTCCGAGGAACAGCGTCGCTACGCTCTCGACAAAACTGACGCGGTACGTCACAGCCACCCGTATGTCCCGCTTCAGGAACGCCAGAGCTTTACCCAAGGGGGACGCCCTCTCCTTTGGCTAGCAGCTCATCCAGGATCACGCGCACGGGTACGCTTCGCGTCAGGCCGTGAACGCGGCCTCCCGCTGCTGTTGTCGCTGCCACCAGGTCCGGAAGGTCAAGCTCCGCCTCGTCACCCCACACTTCCAGCAGCTGCTCGCCGTCGCGCAGACTGACTTTGACGTCGCGGACGCCACGCACGCGGTGCAGTCGCTCCACTTCACCCGCTCTCAGCCCATCGACGCTTAGCGTCAGCCCCAGAGCACCCGCGGCCGCCAGCCGCAGGTCGGCAGGCGCTATGTTGACCTTCAGTCTCCCTTCGTCAAGGATCGCTATGCGGTCGCAGACCTCCAGGGCCTCCTCCGTCTGATGCGTCACCAGCACGACGGAGACACCGCCATCCCGCACAAGGTCGTCGCGAATTACACGCCAGAGGTTCTCAGACTCCACGGAGTCGACACTCCGAGTCGGTTCGTCGAGGAGCAGTACACGCGGCTCGATCATCAGCGCCCGGGCCAGCGAGAAGCGCTGCCGAATCCCGGAGGAGTACTGGAAGAAAGGCCTGTCCAGATAGTCCTCGATCGATAGGCGCGCCGTGACGCGTTCAATCAGCTTCCCAGCTTCCCGGCCACCGAAGCAGTCGTTGATCGCGCCGAAGAACTCCAGGTTTTGGCGTCCGGTGAGCCGCCAGTAGAAGCTGCGGTCCTCCGCGAAACAGTACGCCGCCGCGCTTTGCGTTTCCCGGCGTTCGCCACAGATGTCCCAGTCATGAACTCGTACGCTGCCGGCAGTTGGGCTCAGCAGCCCAGCGATGATCTTCAGAAGCGTGGTCTTACCCGCTCCATTCGTACCCAGTATTCCGATTATCTGGCCCAACGGCAGTTGGAACTCCACCCCGTCCAAGACTCGCTGCACAGGCTTATCAAACGGCCGCCTGACCACATCCCCAATACCTCGGTGAATCGGATAGTCCTTGACAAGCCCCCTCACCTCGACGGCGTTCATCGCGAGGCCGCAGCCTTTCCGCCTGCTAATCCGACATGCGAGAGCACCACTTCGGCTGTCTCTCGCAGCCTATCGAACGAGCGTGGACAGCCGAGGGCGTACACGGGAGCCTTGTCTAACAGCGCTTGCAGGAAGTCCAGCCGGCTAGCCATCAGCTCCGGCTCTGCCGTCAACAGATGAGCCTGGTAGCTGTTCGCAACCAGGGCCGCCAGAGCCTGCTCACCATGCAGCCGTTGAGCTGTCGGAGCCTCCGGGGCTGCGATCGGGACCAGCACGAACAGCGCCGCGAGCGGCCGAGCTTCAGCGATTCCTCCGCCGAGGGCCACAGGCGAAATGCTCTGCTTCGGCAACCACGAAACGTATGCCTCCGTGGCAGTCTCGCGTGGCAGCAACCTCTCAACGGCATCCGGCCACAGCTTCAAGCGCTGCAAACCCGGCAAGGCCATGGGGGTTCCGGACTTAAACTCAATCGCCAGAAAGTCGTCCGTCAGAAAATCGCACCCTCTTCGCATGAGCATGCTGCTCAACGAGGACTTCCCGTAGCCCGAAGGACCCAGCAGTCCGAAAGCGGCCGTACCGTGGACCAGGCCGTTGCCATGCAGGCCTGTGAGACCCTGGAGTTGAAGCGCGAAAGCGACCACGCTGCCGGCGAGGAGAGTGACCAAATCGCGCCGCTCACCAGCATGGCTGGACCACTCGATCAGAGAGCCATCTCGCGAGAGGCAAAAGTCCGCAAGATCGCGAAAACTCCAGCTGTAACCGGAATCATCCCGGCCTAGACGAGCGCTAACAGATCCGTCCTCTCGCAACCTCTCCGATTCGAAGACCAACCTCGCAGCCGGCGCTGGCGGTCCCACCATCTGGCGGATGCGAATGTCCGGCGTTGCCGGCGAACGGGCGCTGAGGCACGGCATACAAACGTCGCTGTCGATGACTCGTCCCAATAGCTCGTAGAACATGCGATTGCCCGTCCTCACCTGCGCCGTATCGAAGCCGCGATGAGAGCTACTTCCCTCCTATAAGAAAACGACGAATGTCCGCTGATGATTCAAACGCCGAGAGTCTCGAAGACGGCAAGGCAACGCATTTGTACCGGTAGGTGTCCTGCGGTCGGTGCCAACGGCAAGCGTTGCTACTCAAGAGCGTGACGGGACGCCTTGATCTAATGCGAGGCTGGACCCCAGCCGGGAGCAATCGGAATGATTTTGCCCAGCAATGAATCCACCTCACCCGAGTCCTTGATGCCAAACCACTGCGTTAGCTTTCGAATATCACCGTAACGTTTAATCTCAGGTTTCTCGTACTTCTTCCGCGTTAGTCATCCCTCCTTCCGCTCGCTGTCAATACTGAGCGGCCATCGGACTGACCGCAGGACACCGAATCTGATTGCAGCCACAAACCCGCGGTGACTGCCCGCCATATGGGCGTCCACCAAATGTGGCGCCGTTCACACAGAACCTCGAACTCCCGCTCAAGCACGGAAGGTTTTACGTAGATCAGCTCCGAGAGCTCTCCCCGGAGCGCGGACCGGACGCGTTCGGTCTCGTTGTCGGCGATCCCTCGATACATCAGGCTGCTAAATAGACCCTTGTCTGCTCGATTCTGGACCTCTGCTGGAAGGCGACCCGCCATCGCTTCTCTCAGGATGGCCTTTGTGCGGCCCCCGCTACGATGCACCCATTCGGGGGTGCCCAGGACGAACTCGATAACTCTCAAGTCCCAGAGCGGCGAACGCGCCTCAACGCCGTTTGGCAAAGAGGCGTGCCTCTCCCACCAAGCCATCGCTGGCAGGACGTCAGCCAGAAAGTACGCCCAGAAGAGCGCCGCGCGATTCTCGGTTTGCCAGACAGGCGGCAGCGTCGGAACGTCAAGAGCCTTGTCCAGCCTGCAAGCCCTCATTGCGATTGGGTCCAGCCAGGGCGGTACCGGGCTCGGGACCGCGTTCCCACCCAGCCTGCGGACCCACGCACGCACGCTCGCGGGTATCAAGGGCGAAAAGACTGCGTATCTCAGCGCCCTCAGCGTGGAAACCCCTGCATCACTCGACCAGTCGCGTACCTCTCGAAATGCCTGCGCCCAGCGGCCCTGAATCGCCAGGTGCGCTGCATAGTCCCAACCGCCCGTAAACAGCTCGTCACCACCCGCCCCGTCCAGCAGAACCTGCATGCCATCTTGCCTTGCAGCCTCGCAGGCCAGCATTAGCGCAGGGGCCTGCATCGGGTGATAGGGCTGGTCAAACTGCAGATCACTGATAGCGCCGGAACTCAGACTCCAACAGTCGCTTGCATCGATCTCGATGGACTCCATGCCTAGGGCACCTGCTACAGATCGGCTGTACTTGCGCTCGTCCATTTCACTGGAGTCCGGCACAAACAGCGAGACTGCCTTGATCTCGGCGCCCGCTTCTTTGGCCTTCAAGGCAACGTAGGACGAGTCGATTCCGCCGCTCAGCAGGACACCAACCGGGCCGCGTGCCTGGACCGTCTCGCTCATCACCCGGCTGAACAGCTCGTCGAAGTGCTCGACATACTCGCTGCGGGTCTTGTAGTTCAGCTTTGGGCGCGGACTGTACCGCCAGTACTCCCGGAGGCTCAACCATCCATCCTCCACCACCGCGTAGTGTGCCGGCGGTACTTCCGCAATCGAGGCGAAAGGCGTCGAACCCGGGGCTGGTGGTGCCCCCATCAGGTGACAAGCGAGGAAAAGCTCATCCCTTGTGCGCGGGACGTTCCGGTCCGCGAACAACTGGCGTGGCTCAGAGCCAAAGACAATCCGTCGACCGTAGCGAGCGAATACCAGAGGCCGAAAGCCGCGCTGGTCCCGAGCCGCGAAAATGCGACGGCGCACCGGGTCCCACAGGACAAAGGCAAAGTCCCCAACGAAGCGCTCAACACATCGTTCCGACCACCGCTCATAAGCAAGCGCGATCAGTTCGCCGTCGGAGTAGTTGCCACTCGCGGCACCCAGTGCCGCCACCAGATCAGGCTTGTTGTCCAGGCGGCCGTCCAGGACGAGGGGGTAGAGGTCCCGTTGCTCGCCTCGATCTCCACGCGGGTCACCATCATCCTGGCCTCTCGCGTGCCGGACTCGTTGACCCAGAGCAACGCCCGGGCCAATCCACACGGTCTCTTGACTTCCGCGATGTTCTATGGCGGAAAGCAGCAGCTCTAACTCACATCGCTCGACAGGCGCACCCGAGGCGTCGTAGATAACTCCCAGGCCGCTCATTGCTGCACAACCAACTCTCTCAAGTCCCGTGTCAGGCTCAGAGCGACCCCTTCGAGCGCCGGGAAAGCGCCCCGCAGCGCTGCCGCGAAGACGTCCCCGTCAATCTCCACCCACGCGTGCGCCTCAACGCCCGACGCCGACTTCCGCGCGCCAATCCTCAGGTCTGCTCCACAACCTCTCTGACGCAGCGCCAGGACCAGCGTCAGTGACCTTTGCAAGCAGGAGACGCGCGTGGGCCAAATCCTCAAGATGGCGTCGAGAATGCGCGCAACGCGCTCCGCCTCATCCCTCCTGGCGTGCCGTCCGCTGGGGATCAACGCCCGGCGAACCGAGCGCGAGAGCAGCAAGCTCCTTGGCAGGCGGAACGCCACCTCTGAATAAGCAAGAAAGGCGGACACTTCGAGGACGGTCAGCCAGTCTCGGCGAGGCTGACGTAGCAGACGTCTCATGACGAGGTTTTTCCGGTGCCCGTCGCGCCATCTAAGAACCCGGCCTCGGTTTCGACTAGCAACCTGGCTGCCAGCAACTCCGATGTCAGTTGCTCCAGGTCCGCAGTCACTTGCTCGGCCGCGACGTCAAACTCATCCAGCAGGACTTCGATGACCGACTCGAAGGGCTCCCCATTACCCAGCAAATCCCAGACACGCGTCGCAACAGCGTTCAGTCCGTAGTACTCCCCTACATCAAGGTCGAGGATGAGGGCTTCATCGTCCACGACGCGGAAAAGGAGTCTCTTGTTCTTCTGGTACGTCGGTGTCGACACACTCTGCCCCACGATTGGTCGCCTTAAGCGACTGTGATCCGGAGCTTAGGAGCGCGTTGTCGACAAATCGTTGAGATCAGGTGGAGCAAGTCTATCGCACGTCAGTCAAGCGCGATCCGCAGTGCCAACCGGCATCCCAATCGAGCTGCTCGGCAATCTTTACGAAACTGTTATGACTCCGTCCTGAATGTGAGCAAGCCTAGATTCACCCCGGCATATCGTCCCCATAAACAAGCACCGAGATTCCCGCACTCATCTCGCCACTTCTCGAGCTTCTCACCAAGGAACCACTTCGGCCGAACTCAGGATTATCCCTAGGGCGCCGATACTTGAATTCGACACCACCTGAACACCACACCACCCGATGCGGGACAAATAGAAGAGGCACGCAGTGAAGCTGCAATCCTGCCTGACCGCCCTCGTACTAGTCATCGCCGCGTTCATGACGCTTAACTCCACGCCTGTTCCCGGCGGCGTCCACGCGGCCAGCCTTCCAGCTCTACCGCCTGGATGGCCTGGCACGTTTCAGCTAGGGACGTTCGATTCCCCGGGCGGCGCTGCTGCCATGAAAGCTGTCGCACCGTTTCAGTTCCGATATCAGTACCTCGCGGGTGGCGTAAACACCGGAAACGGTTGGGCCAATTGGAACGCGAACGGGCAGTTCGCCACCTTCTACATCCAGGATTCCGTCAACAACGGCATAACGCCGGTTTTCACGTACTACATGCTCTGCCAATCATCGCCAGCCAACGGCTGCCCCAGTAGCGACGAGTCCGCGGCGAATTTCACCAACCTTCAGAACAGCTCAACCATGATCGCTTATTACAACGATTTCAAGTTGCTTCTCCAGAAAGCTGCGGCCTTCCCGTCGAAACCGGTGATCATTCAAGTTGAACCTGACCTCTGGGGATTCATGCACAACAGGTCCTCAAGCGACGACGCAAGTACCCTTACAGCAAAGGTCGCCGCGACAGGCCTGACCGACCTGGCCGGCCTTCCCAACAACCTCCGCGGCTTCGCTCAAGCTCTCGTACACCTCCGCGACGTCTACGCGCCCAACGTCCTCCTGGCCTACGGGTTGAGTGTCTGGGGTGCAGGCAACGACATCGTCTACTCCAATCCCAGCAACAGTGTGGTCGACCAGCTCGCTACTCGCTCCGGTAATTTCTACAAGTCGCTTCAGGCGAACTTCGACGTCGTCTTTTCCGACCCTGCCGACCGCGATGCGGCGTTCAAGCAGTATCAGTATGGCGACGGCGGCGCGGCCTGGTGGGACTCCGGCGACTACGCCCGCAACGTCCGCTTCCTGGGGACCTTCGTCAGCGTCGCTCAGAAGCGCGTCGTGCTCTGGCAGATACCGCAGGGCAATACCAAGATGCGCGCGCTCAACAACACCTGGAATCACTACCAGGACAATCACGTTGAGTGGTGGCTAGACGACCCAGGCCGGACTCACCTGACGGAATACCTGAACGCGGGCGTGGTCGCCCTGCTATTTGGCCGTGGGGCGGATGGCGCCACCTGCGCCTGCGACGCCAACAACGATGGAATCACAAATCCCGCCGCGATCAACGGCAATACCGGTATGTCCCTGAACTCGGACGACGATGGTGGTTTCTTCAAGCAGAAGACCGCAGCCTATTACACCGCCGGTGCGATGAGCCTTGGCGGCGGAACCGCACCCCTCTACGGCGTCTCCTGGACCGCCGATAACACGCCCGCCTCCATGAACGCCGGCGCCACTGGCAACGTCACCCTCTCCTTCACCAACACCGGCTCCGCCACCTGGAATAACGCCGGCACCAATCCCGCCCGTCTCTCCTATCACTGGCGCTCCGGCGCCTGCCCCGGCACCACCACCTCCGTCTGGGACGGCCTCCGCACCAACCTCCCAGCCAACGTCGCAGCCGGCAACTCCGTCGCCAACCTCGTCGCTCAGGTCCGCGCCCCGAATTCCGCCGGTACCTACTGCCTGCAGTACGACCTCGTCAAAGAGGGCGTTACCTGGTTATCCACTCAAGGCGCCAACGTCCTCAATAAGACCGTGACCGTCTCCTCCTCCACTTACGGCGTCTCCTGGACCGCCGACAACACGCCCGCCTCCATGAACGCCGGCGCCACCGGCAACGTCACCCTCTCCTTCACCAACACCGGCTCCACCACCTGGAATAACGCCGGCACCAATCCTGTCCGCCTCTCCTACCACTGGCGCAGTGGCGCTTGCCCCGGCGCCGCCACCTCCGTCTGGGACGGCCTCAGGACCAACCTCCCAGCCAACGTCGCCGCCGGCAACTCCGTCACCAACCTCGTCGCCCAGGTCCCCGCCCCGAATGCCGCCGGCACCTACTGCCTCCAGTACGACCTCGTCAAAGAGGGTCTCACCTGGTTCTCTACTCAGGCTGCCAGCGTCCTCAATAAGACCGTCACCGTCTCAGGTTCTGCATATGGCGTCTCCTGGACCGCTGACAACACGCCCGCCTCCATGAGCGCCAACGCCACCAGCAACGCCACCCTTTCCTTCACCAACACCGGCTCCGCCACCTGGAACAACTCCGGCACCAACCCCGTCCGTCTCTCCTACCACTGGCGCACCGGCGCCTGCGCCGGCACCGCCTCCGCCGTCTGGGACGGCCTCCGCACCAACCTCCCCGCCAACGTTGCCGCCGGTAACTCTGTCACCGGCCTCGTCGCACAGGTCCGTGCGCCCGCCTCCGCTGGCACCTACTGCCTTCAGTACGACCTCGTTAAAGAGGGCCTCACCTGGTTCTCCTCCCAGGCTGCCAGCGTCCTCAACAAGACCGTCACGATCACACCGTAATCGAGCGGACGCCGAGCCCTTCGGTTGTGCGACGAACTATCGGTCTTGGTTGGAATTATCTTTGGGAGCGACGGGCACCCGCACAACGGCTACCAGCTTGTCAGTTCGCGATCGCCAGTGACTTCAAGATCTCCTGGATCAATGGCTGGTCGACGGCAATCTCGCCCGGCTCGCTCCTGACATAGGCGACTACGTACAGACGGCCATCGCTGAGCTGGTAGTAAGCCTGAGAGGCGAATGCCGTCGCCGTGTCCGCTCCCGTGGAATTCACCATTAATAGGCCCCCGGCAACCAGGCCGGATGTCGTCATCTCGGACGCCTTGTTCAAGACGATATCGTAGGCGACAGTCGGCTCCCCGGACTTGAGGTTGCTCAGCTTCTCGAAGTATGCCGCGATCGCAGTTCGGCCCGCGTCGGTGTCGGACGTCACTATCCTGATGAGCAACGTTGGCCCAGCACCAAGGAATGCCTGGACACCTTCCTGACGGGTGAAGGCATGGACGGTCCACTCTCGTCCCTGGTCGAAAGAGATGTCCTTCCCGGCAATGATCGTGTCCTCACCGGTCCACTCACTGGGGAAGTGAATCTTCAGTCCCAGGTCCGACAGGTCGAGAGTGCCAGGGGTAGGCCCGCTCGCTGATGCCCTGTTCTCACTTCGTCCCGTTGAAGGGGCGTCATCCTTTGCCCACCCGACTCCCAGGACGAAGCCAACCGCGGCCGCAATGAGCAGCAATCCCACGGCTTGAATCTTCGCGCCCTTCATGCCAGTCAGGCTCCCCTGCATTCCGGCCAGTGTTCACTTTCCTTATGTAGATTGGGTGAAAGAGCCGTCCGTTCTTGGTGGGCAACGCTGCCCGCCTCAACGCTCACCTTCCGGCGATCTTGCACAACCATCGATGCCACGCCAAGCCTCAAAGGAATACTCGACTTGTCGCACACCTAGTTTTGCCTCCCTCGCGTGCAGACGCTAAACCCCTTGACGATTACAATTACGCTACTCGTACGCCACTCGCAGCACTGGAAGGGGAACCGCTCATGGCATACCAGGCGAAATCCGCCATCGTCGGCCTCGGCATCTCGGAGGTTGGCAAGGTCTACGGCCGCTCCGCCACCAGCTTCGCCCTCGAGGCCATCGACCGCGCCCTCGACGACGCCGGACTCAAGAAAGAACAGCTGGACGGCCTGCTCATGCAGTCCGGCATCAGTCAGCCCGGCATCGGCCTGCAGCTGCAAAACGCCGCCGGCCTCAAGAACCTGCGCTTGGTCAACCACATGAACGCGATGGGCGCCACCCCCGCCTCGATGGTCCAGTACGCCACCATGGCGATTCAGAACGGCCTCGCAACGACGGTCGCCTGCGTCTTCGCCGACGCGCCGATGCAGGACCCCAACGCGCGCAGCAGCGCCGGCATGAACATGGCACGCAACCGCGGCGCCCTCACCGGCTTCGCCAGCCTGGACATGTACTACGGCCCCATTAACCCCAACGCCGGCTACGC
>DATDOP010000258.1:0-3017 GCA_035293185.1 Dehalococcoidia bacterium
TCGCCCGCTCCCTTCGGGAGCAGGCGAGCGACGGTCGCTGCCCCAGGCAGGATCGAGCCGTACACATTCATTGGCACCCCGTATCTGCCCCGCTTCTTCATGCATTGTCGTGTACGGCATCTATCTGGACGAGATCAGGAACCTGGAACAAGAAGGGGGCCTATGACCCCCTCTCCCTTAGGGAGAGGGCTGGGGTGAGGGTGCTGCCTCCCGTCCAACGCCCCCGCCCCCTTGCGCCACAGACCCGCGTCGTCCACAGCCCCTCTCCGTCGACGGAGAGGGGCACGCGGCAGCGGGGGTGAGGTGAGACGCCCCGTCCTGCCTGCGCCAAACGCCTTAGGCGCCGCCTTTAGCGGGGGCTTGGGGGCAGAGCCCCCATCTCCAATACCCCCAGCGCGGCAGCGGGGGTGAGGTGAGACGTCCCGTCCGCTCGAGAGACGCCTTAGGCGCCGCCTTTAGCGGGGGCTTGGGGGCAGAGCCCCCATTTCCAATACCCCAGCGCGGCAGCGGGGGTGAGGTGAGACGTCCCGTCCTGCCTGCGCCAAACGCCTCTAGGCGCCGCCTTTAGCGGGGGCTTGGGGGCAGAGCCCCCATCTCCAATGCCCCCGGCGCGGCAGCGGGGGCGAGGTTCGCCCACGCCTCTATAATTCGAGACGCTGGGAGGGCCGCACGCTGCACACACGACTCCTGCTCACCTTCGACGACGCCTTTCGCGACGACGCCATCGATGCCGCCCTGCGCGTGCTGCTCGTGCTCGTCGTGGCCTTTGCCGGCGTCTGGCTGCTCCAGCGCGTCCTCAACCCCCTGATCCGCGTCGCGATCCGCGAGCAGATGGCCCTCGAGCCCGAGATCGAGGTCTCGAAACGGATCGAGACGCTCTCGTCCGTGATCTACCGCACGGCGCTGGTCGTGGTGCTGCTCATCGTCATCGTCACCATCCTGCCGGAGTTCGGCGTCAACGTCGCGCCGATGATCGCCGGTTTGGGCCTCGTGGGCCTGGCCGTCGGCTTCGGCTCGCAGAACCTGGTCAAGGACGTGATCAACGGCGTCTTCATCCTCGTCGAGAACCAGTACGGCAAGAACGACGTCGTCACCATCGCCGGCGTCACCGGCCTCGTCGAAGACATCAACCTGCGCCGCACCACCCTGCGTGACCTCGACGGCACCGTTCACTTCGTCCCGCACAGTCAGGTAGAGGTGGCCAGCAACTGGACCAAGGGCTTCTCGCGCGTGAACCTCAACGTCTCCGTGGCCTACGAGTCTGACCTCGACCACGTCATCGACGTGATCGACCGCGTCGGCAAAGAGATGGCGCAGGACCCGGGATTCGCCGGCAAGATCAAGGACCCGCCGCACGTCCTGCGCGTCGACAAATTCGCCGACACCGGCGTCGA
Source organism: Dehalococcoidia bacterium (assembly GCA_035293185.1). Taxonomy (GTDB): domain Bacteria; phylum Chloroflexota; class Dehalococcoidia; order DSTF01; family WHTK01; genus WHTK01. Next base: position 1,395 of record DATDOP010000258.1, read on the forward strand.
GCTCAAGATCGTCGGCGACACGGCGCCGATCGAGCAGTGGACCGTGATGGGCGAGCTACGCCTGCGCCTCAAGAAGGCGTTCGACGCCGAGGGCATCGTCATGCCATCCACCACCCGCGCGGCCCAGCTCGCGGCCGCGGCGGCTCTCGTGCAGGACGCAGCGCAGCGCACGCAGGCGGAGTAGAATAGCGCTCGCTAAGGCTTTAAGTAGTAGGGGTGGCTGATCATGAAGCAGGTTGCGGTCGAATCCACGGCTGAGGCGTACATTGAGCTGCTGGCGGCGCGCGGCGTCGACTACTTCTTCGGCAACGGCGGCACGGATTTCGGTCCCATCGTCGATGCCTACGCCAAGCGCCTGGATCAGGAGCTACCCGTACCGAAGCCGGTCACCGTGCCCCACGAGATCACGGCCATGGCGATGGCCGCCGGCTATGCGATGGTCACGCGCCGTCCCCAGGTCGTCATGGTGCACACCATCCCCGGCACCGCCAACGCCACCGGCGGCCTGATCAACGCCCGCAGCAACAACGTGCCGATGCTCTTCTCCGCCGGCCGCACGCCTCTCACCGAGAGCGGGCTCAAGGGCTCGCGTAACGGCGGCATCCACTGGGCGCAGGAGTCCCGCGATCAGGGCAGCATGGTGCGCGAGTGGGTGAAGTGGGACTACGAGCTGCGCCCCGGCGTCGACCTCGAAGGCGTCGTCGACCGCGCGCTCGCGATCACCCAGAGCGAGCCGCAGGGCCCCGTCTACCTCAGCCTGCCGCGCGAGGTTCTGGCCCACGAGCTGGAGTCGTTCTCCTACTCAGAGCGCCCGCGCATGCAGCCCAACGTCTCCATGGCCTCGCCGGAGTCGATCAAGGAAGTCGCGGCGCTGCTGGCGCGCGCGAAGAACCCCGTCGCGGTCACCGCAGCGCTCGGCCGCGACCCGCTCGCCGTCCCCCAGCTGGTCAAGCTGGCCGAGACGCTGAACATGCCGGTGTTCGCCGGCGGCACGTACATGAACTTCCCGGTGACGCACCGCCTGCACCAGGGCGGCATGGCCGGCTCGGCGCTCGGCGAGGCCGACGTCATCCTCGTCTTCGAGCAGGACGTGCCCTGGATGCCGGCGATGACCTCCGGCCCCAGCGAGACCGCTACCGTCGTCGGCGTCGGCGTCGACCCACTGTTCACCAACTTCCCGTTGCGCAGCTTCCCGGTGCACGTCAACCTCAGCGGTATCCCGCGCTTCACCATCGAAGCCCTGGTCAACGCGCTGAAGTCTGAGAAGCTGGACGCGGCGGCGATCAAAGAGCGCGGCGAACGCTGGAGCGCCAACCACGACAAGGTGCGCGCCGCCACGAAGGAACGCGCGCTGGCCGGCAAGGACAAGCAGCCGCTGGACAAGGGCTGGGTCTCCTACTGCCTCGAGCAGCTGCGCGATGACGACATGACGATCTGCAGCGAGCTCGGCCTCGACATGTCGCAGTTCGAGTTCACCCAACCCCAGCAGTACTACGGCGTCTCGACCGCGGGCGTGCTCGGCTGGGGCGTCGGCGCCGCCCTGGGCGCGAAGCTCGCCGCGCCGGAGCGCACCGTCGTCGCCACCATCGGCGACGGCTCCTACATGTTCGGCGTGCCGGAGGC
>DATDOP010000259.1:0-3707 GCA_035293185.1 Dehalococcoidia bacterium
CCTCGCGCGATGGAGGCCTCGCCTCGCGGGCTTCGCCCGCTCCCTTCGGGAGCAGGCGAGCGACGGTCGCTGCCCCAGGCAGGATCGAGCCGTACACATTCATTGGCACCCCGTATCTGCCCCGCTTCTTCATGCATTGTCGTGTACGGCATCTATCTGGACGAGATCAAAGCTGTGTCACCAGCTGCGTCCGGCAGCATTCGGATTCGGCCTCTCGACGACTGGAGTGGCCCTCTAGCGGGGTATGGGGTGCCCCCATCTTCAATGCCGCCCATATCCCCAAACGCCCTCCGAGTCCAGTACAATTCGCGCCAGCCCCCGTCACCTGCAGCGAGGTGATTTCATGCCCACGCACCCCATCGTCATCTCTGAGGACGACATCCGTCCCCTGCTCACCGACCCGGCGGCAATGGACGGCGCCATCGCGGCTGTCGAGAAGTCGACCCTCGCCGAGTACGCCAGCCGCGTCCGCTCCTACGACATGACGGACCGCACGCAGACCGAACCCTCGAACTTCCTGCAGATCCACTTCGCCACCGACGACACGCTGGTCACGGGCTTCCAGGTCTTCGGCGCCACGCCGGGCCAGCCGCGACCCAACACGCGCTACGTCGTGCTGCTAGATGGCGAGACGCGTCAGTTCCTCGGCATCGTCCCCTACGAAGGGCTGTCGCCGATGCGCGTCGGCGCCTCCGCCGGCGTGGCAGCGCGCTACCTCGCGCCCAGGGACGCCCGCAGCGTCGCGATTGTCGGCTCGAGCAAGCAGGCGCGGCGCCAGCTGCACGCCATCCAGCGCGCCGTGCCGTCCGTCCGCGAAGCCCGCGTCTACAGCCCCACGCAGGAGCACCGCGAGGCCTTCGCGCGCGAGATGAGCGACTTCCTGCGCATCGACGTGCGCGCCGTCGACTCCTCAGAGGCGGCGGTCCGCGACGCTGATATCGTCGACACTTCGACCAACACGAAGACACCGGTCCTCGACTGGGACTGGATCAAACCCGGCGCCCTGGTCATGCAGATCGGCGGCAATCAGTTGCCGGACGAAGTCCTGGACCAGCGCATCGTCGTCCCCACCTGGTCGTCCACCGAGGACCCGAGCACCGGCCGCGAGCCCTTCGGCTCCGCCATCCGCGACGGCCGTCTCAAGCGCGAAGACATCGCCGGCGAGCTGGGGCAGGTCATCCTCGGCGAGGTGCAGGCGCGCGAAAGCGATGACCAGGTCGTCGTCTTCGACGTCGGCCGGATCAACATCTGGGCCGTCGCCGTGACCTACTGGGCCTACGAATGGGCCCGCGATCGCGAAATCGGTATACCCGTGGGCCTTTCGGCCGGCTGATTCAGGAGGAAAACATGACGCTGCAGATCCGGCGCGTAATCACCGGCCACAAGCCCGACGGCAAGGCCTGATTTCTAAGGCCGGGGCACCCCGGCACCCCGCTGAAGGAGCGCACTCATGACTCTCCAGATAAGACGCGTGATTACCGGCCACAAGCCCGACGGCAAGGCGACCGTCCTGATCGACGACATCTCGAAGAACCGCCCGCCGCGTGACGCCAACAACACGGTCAACGAGACCACGGTCATCTGGACGAGCGAAGGCTTCCCGGTCAGCAACGACGACCAGAAGTCGGACGCCGGCACGCGGGAGGTCGGCATCACCCAGAGCGGCGGCACCGTCTTTCGCGTCGTCTCCTTCGGGCCCGGCAACCCGGACATGAACCACCGCACCGATTCGATCGACTACGCGGTCGTCATGTCCGGTGAGATCGATATGGAGCTGGACGAGGGCGAAGCCGTCCACCTCAAGGCCGGCGACGTGCTGGTGCAGCGCGGCACCATCCACAACTGGAAGAACCGCGGCGCCGAGCCTTGCCTCATCGCTTTCATCCTGATCTCGGCCAAGCCGGTCGAGGCCGGTGGCAAGGTCCTCAATGCCACGCTGCACTGACGTGAAGAAAGAACGGGAACAACGGGAACAGATGGAACATTCGAGTGACCCAAACGTGTCGCGAAAGGTTCCTCTTGTTCCATCTGTTCCAGAGGCGCAGGGGGGCTAGGTGAACTTCGGGGCCTTCCACCTCTACTCGTTGCCTCCCTGGCTCACCGACTCCGAAGTGATCCACCATGAACTCGAGCAGGCCTGCTGGCTGGAGGAGCTGGGCTTCGACGAAGCCTGGCTGGCGGAGCACAACGCCCGCGAGTACGGCATCGTCGGCTCGCTGCAGGTCACGGCTGCCGCGCTGGCCGCGCGCACGAAGCGCATTCGCATCGGCGCCGCCGTCTCACGCCTGCCTTTGCACCACCCTCTGCACACCGCCGAAGACCTGGCGCTGGTCGACGTGATCAGCAACGGCCGCTTCGATCTCGGCTTCGGCAAGGGCTACGACCCCCTGGAGTTCGAGACCTACGGCGTCGATTTCGAAGAGCGCGACGGCCGCTGGGAAGAAGCCCTCGACATCGTCCTGCGCACCTGGACCGACGGCCGCATCGACCATCACGGCGAGTACTGGACGATCCCCGAGACAGAGCTGTTCCCGAAGCCGGTGCAGCGCCCCCACCCGCCCGTCTTCGTCATGGTCACCAAGTCTGACGAATCGGTCCTCTTCGCCGCACGGCGGCTGTTCCCGATCATCATGGGCCAGGGGCCGGACTGGGACGACGCGCGCGGCAAGGTCCAGCTCTACCGCCGGACCGCGCTCGAGGCCGGGCACGCGCCCGCGGACGTCGAGCGCGTCATGTCGCTCTTCGGCCAGCTCAAGCAGGTCCACGTCGCGTCCTCCACGCAGGAGGCGCGTGACGACTACGAAAAGGGCCTGATGTGGTACTTCAGCACCTCGGCCAACCGCGGCATGTTCGGCTTCAACAAGGAGCCCCAGCCCTACGATTACTACCTGCACCACCGCTCGGTGATCCTCGGCACGCCGGAAGCCGTCTCCGACCAGATCGCCGAGTATTCCGAATACACCGGCATCAACAACATCGTCTGCTGGTTCAACTGCGGCGGTCAGCCCCACGATCAGGTTCGGCGCTCGATGGAGCTGTTCGCCGCCAAAGTCATGCCGCGCTTCAAGTAAGGTTGGGGTGAAAGATGGTAGGCGTCTAGCATGCTGGATGCCTACCATTTCCCTGGAGGTGGTCTGAGCCACAGCCAAGGCCATCCGCGCGGAGTGACCGCGAGCATCAAGGAGTCGCAAGTGGCACGGGGATGCACAGCCCTGGTTATCTACAGAAGCGCCGCGTATCGTCGACTAGCGAGGTGGACAGCATGAACTACACAACCGACTTCCCGACGATCAAAGACCAGGTCAGCGACGCCGAATGGCAGGCCCGCGTCGAGCTCGCCGCCTGCTACCGCCTCGTCGACAAGTACGCCATGACGGACCTCATCTACAACCACATCACCTCGCGCATCCCCGGCGAAGAGCACCACCTGCTGATCAACCTCTACGGGCTGCTCTACAAGGAGATCACCGCCTCCAGCCTCGTCAAGATCGACCTCGAGGGCAACATCGTCTGGAAGCCGGACTCTGATTACGGCTACAACTACTCCGGCTACGTGATCCACGGCGCCATCCATCGCGCCCGCCAGGACGTCGGCTGCGTACTGCACACCCACACGCGCGCCGGCATGGCCGTCTCCTGCATGGAGGAAGGCCTCCTGCCGATCACCCAGACCTCGATGCGCTTCCACAACCACGTCGGCTACCACG
>DATDOP010000260.1:0-10595 GCA_035293185.1 Dehalococcoidia bacterium
CCCTGCGCCATCTTGATCTGCAGGTCGCTGGAGTGGGCCAGGTAGTTGGCCGTGACGCCGAAGCGCCCCGACGCCACCTGCTTGATCGCGCTCTGACGCGAGTCGCCGTTGGCATCCGGCGTGTAGCGGTGATAGTCCTCGCCGCCCTCGCCGGTGTTGCTGCGGGCGCCGATGCGGTTCATGGCGATCGCCATCGTCTCGTGCGCCTCGCGGCTGATCGAGCCGAGGGAGGCTGCGCCGGTGGCGAAACGCCTGACGATCTCCTTCGCCGGCTCGACCTCGTCGATCGGGATCGGGTTGCCGGCTTTGAACTCGAGCAGGCCGCGGATCGTGCAGAGACGGCGGTTCTCCTCGTCGATCAGGTGGGTGAACTGCTGGAAGCTCTCGAAGCTGCCGCTGCGGGTTGAGTGCTGCAGCAGCGAAATCGTGTCCGGGTTGTACATGTGGTACTCGCCGTCGCGGCGCCACTGGTAGTAGCCGCCCGGCTTGAGATCGAGGTTGCCGGGGACAACGCGCGCCGGGTAGGCGTACGTATGGCGTGCCCGCGTCTCCGCTTCGACCTCGGTGATGCCGATGCCGCTGATCCGCGAGGGCGTCCAGGTGAAGTACTGATCGATGAACTCCTGGTTGAGGCCCACTGCCTCGAAGATCTGGGCGCCGCGGTAGCTCTGGAGGGTGCTGATGCCCATCTTGGACATAACCTTGAGCACGCCCTTGTGCAGCGCCTTGACGTAGTTCTTTTCGGCCGTCTTGTAGTCAACCTGACGCTGCATGACGCCGCGGTTGCAGAGGTCGTTGATCGTCTCGAGGGCCAGGTAGGGGTTGACGGCGCCGGCGCCGTAGCCGATCAACGCCGCGAAGTGATGCACCTCGCGCGGCTCCGCCGACTCGACGACGATGCCGACGCGCGTACGCGTCCCCTGGCGCACCAGGTGATGGTGCACGGCCGCGGTCGCGAGCAGGCTGGGGACAGCCGCGTGATCCCGGTCGACACCCCGGTCCGAGATGATCAGCAGGGCGATGTTGTCCTCTACGGCGCGTGTGGCCTCAGCGCAGATGCGCGCAACCGCGTCACGCATGGCGCCCTCCGGCGCAGACACAGCGAATAGCGTCGAGAGCGTGCGGGAACTCAGGGTTCCCGTGTTGAGCTCGCGGATCTGAGCCATCTCGCGGTTGGTGAGGAAGGGCTCCTTGAGACGCAGCAGGTGAGTATGCTCCGGCGTCTCTTCGAAGAGGTTCAGCTCACGCCCGAGACAGATTTCCAGAGACGTGACGAGCTCTTCGCGGATCGCGTCCAGGGGAGGGTTGCTGACCTGCGCGAACAGCTGCTTGAAGTAGCTGAACAGCAGCGGGTTCATATCCGAGAGGACCGCGATCGGCGTGTCGTTGCCCATGGAGCCGACGGGGTCGGTGCCCATGGTTGCCATGGGCTCGAGGATCATGTCAATGTCCTCGTTGGTGTAGCCGAAGGCCTTTTGCCGGGCGACGAGTGTTGCGTCGTCGAAGCCGTGTACCTGGCGAGGCTCCGGTTGGTCGCTCAGGGCGACGCGTTGCTCCTTGAGCCACCGCTCGTAGGGCTGGCGGCTGCTCAGGGTCTGCTTGATCTCCGCATCGTCGATCAGCTTCCCTTCCCTGGTGTCGAGCAGGAACATGCGGCCGGGACGGATGCGGCTCTTGAAGACCACGTTTTCGGGCGGCACGTCCAGGACGCCGGTTTCCGAGGCCATGACGAGCAGGTTGTCAGTCGTGACCAGGTAACGGCAAGGCCGCAGGCCGTTGCGGTCGAGGATGGCGCAAACCTGCGTTCCGTCCGTGCCGATGATCAGCGCGGGGCCGTCCCAGGGCTCCATGAGCGAAGAGTGATACTCGTAGAAGGCTCGCTTCGCCGGGTCCATCGGAATGTGATCGGCCCAGGCCTCGGGGATGAGCATGAGCAGCGCGTGCGGCAGAGAACGGCCCGTTGCCAGCAGCAGCTCGAGCGCGTTGTCGAAGCTTGCCGTGTCACTCTGGCCGGTGGCGGCGATGATCGGCAGCAGCTTCTTGATGTCGGCGCCGAAATCGGGGGAGGCGAAAATCGTCTCGCGCGCTGCCATCCAGTTGACGTTGCCGCGCAGCGTGTTGATCTCACCGTTGTGGATGACGAAGCGGTAGGGGTGAGCGAGCTTCCAGGTGCCCAGCGTGTTGGTGCTAAAGCGGGAGTGGACCAGCGCAAAAGCCGAGACCATCGATTCGTGGCTGAGGTCGTGATAGAAGGGCTTGATCTGATCAGCAATCAGCAGGCCCTTGTAGACGATGGTGCGTGAGGACAGGCTGCAGACGTAGAAATCGTCTTTGTCCTGCATGTCGGTGCCCATGATCCGGTTGAACACGACCTTGCGCAGGACGAACAGCTTCAGCTCGAAGTGGTGCTCGTCGTGGATGTCACGCGGGCGCTGGACGAAGAACTGGCGAATACGCGGCATCGCCTGCACGGCCAGCACGCCAATGGCGTCAGGGTTCACCGGGACGTCGCGCCAGCCGAGGAACTTCATGCCCTCGTCGGCGGTGCTCTGCTCGATGATCGTCTCGCAGCGGTGGCGCTGGTGCGGCTCCTGCGGCAGGAAGACCATGCCCACGCCGTACTCGCCGCGGTGTGGCAGCTCGATATCGTGCTGCAGGACTTCGCGCTGGAAGAACTCGTGCGGCATCTGAATGAGGATGCCGGCGCCATCGCCGGTGCGCGGGTCGGCGCCACGGGCGCCACGGTGCCCCAGGTTGATCAGGACTTCGATTCCCTGCTCGATGATCTTGTGCGAGCGCTCGCCCTTGATGTTGGCGACCATGCCGACACCGCAGGCGTCGTGCTCCTGGCGGGGGTCGTAGAGACCTTGTTTCTTCAGACGTGGCAGATTGGGAAATCGATAGCGCTGGCTCATCTGAGTCTTGATTGCGTCCCATCCTGAGTTGTTCGGGGCAGACTTCTCCGCCTGGATGGCGAGGAATTAACCAACTAAGCCGAACCGGCCCGCCAACAGGTGGGCCGGTAGCTGGTTAACGGATAATAAATCCCTATCGACAACGGCGCAAGATCCAGCGTCCGGCTATGCACGGGACGCATGAGTCTCTACCAGATGCCGAGCTGCATCTTGATGTCGTCACTCGCCATCGTGCGCGGGTCCCAGGGAGGACTGAACGTCAGGTCGACGTTGACGTCGCGCACGCCCTCGAGGTCCATGACGGCGTCTTGAATCTGCGCGATCAGCAGCGGGCCCAGGGGACAGGCCGGCGTGGTCAACGTAAACGTTATGTCGACGATGTTGTCGTCATCGACCTGGACGTCGTAGATCAGGCCCAGATCGACGATGCCGAGATGGATCTCCGGGTCCTGGATCGGCTTCAGCTTCTCCATGACCTCGTCGGGCGTAATGGTCGTGCTTTGCTTCATGGCTTCCTCCGTAAGGTCGCTACGATCGTATCAGGCTTCTTCGATGTGGGCAGCGCCATTCTCGCGCAGCCCCTGCTCGAGGACGTTCCAGGCCAGCGTGGCGCACTTGACGCGCACCGGGAACTTCGCGACGCCCTGCAACGCTTCGAGATCGCCCAGCTCGGCCGGCGGCTCGTCCTGGGGGTCGGTCATCATGTGCTTGAAGGCTTCGATGAAATGCTGCGCGTCGGCCTTGCTGCGGCCCTTGATCAGGTCGGTCATCATCGACGTCGACGCCTGGCTGATCGAGCAGCCGCGGCCCTTGAAGGCGACGTCCTGGATAACGCCCTCGTCATCGAACAGCAGCTCCAGCTCCACCTCGTCGCCACACAACGGGTTGTAGCCATCGACCTTCGCCGAGGCGTGTTCCAGGTTGCCGCGATTCCGCGGGTGGCGGTAGTGATCGAGGATCAAGTCGCGGTAGAGGTCGTCGAGCTGTGGTTCCGGGAAGTTCATACGCTTAGGTTATGCCCCACTCGAGGGCATCGGAGCCTCCTGAACCGCGAAGAAGCGCCCCGCTTCTTCCAGGGCGAAGAACAGGGCATCGACCTCCTGTGGCGTGTTGTAGAGATAGAAGCTGGCGCGGGCCGTCGCGGCGCAGTCGAGGCGGCGCATCAGCGGTTGGGCGCAGTGGTGGCTGGCGCGGATCGCTACGCCGTGCTGATCCAGCACCTGGCTGACGTCGTGGGGGTGAATGTCGCCGTAGTTGAACGAGACGACGCCGACGCGTTCTTCGGCGTTCTTCGGACCGTAGATCGTCACCGCCGGTAGCGAAGAGAGCCGCTCGATGGCGTATCCGGTGATCTGTTTCTCGTGGGCGCGGATGTTCTCCATGCCCAGGCCTTCGAGGTAGTCGATGGCGGCGCCGAGGCCGATGACACCGGCGATGTCCGGCGTGCCGGCTTCGAACTTGTGCGGCACTTCCGCCCAGGTCGACTCCTCCAGCTGCACGCGGGAGATCATCGAGCCGCCGCCGAGGAAGGGGTCCATCGCCGCCAGCAGCTCGGGACGGGCGTAGAGCACGCCGGCGCCCGTGGGCGCGCACATCTTGTGGCCGGAGAACGCCAGGAAGTCGCAGTCCAGCTCGCCGACGTCGACCGGCATGTGGGGCACGCTCTGGGCGCCATCGATCAGCATCAGGGCACCGTGACGGTGCGCCAGCGCGGCGGCCTCGCGCACCGGGTTGATGCCGAGCACGTTGGAGGCATGGGCCAGCGCAACCATCTTCGTCTTCGGGCCGATGGCGGCCTGCAGCGCGTCGACCTGGAGGCGTCCTGCGTCGTCAATGTCGACGAAGCGCAGTTTGGCGCCCTTCTCCCGCGCGATCAGCTGCCAGGGGATGAGGTTGCTGTGGTGCTCCGAGATGCTGAGCACGATTTCGTCGCCGGGTTGCAGGAAGCGGCGCCCCCAGGCGTTGGCGACGAGGTTGATCGACTCCGTCGTGTTACGCGTGAAGACGATGCTCTGCGGGCCGTAGGGCGACTTGATGAAGCGCACCACCTTGTCGCGCACGCCTTCGTAGGCGGTTGTGGCCTCTTCGGCGAGCGTGTGAATGCCGCGGTGGATGTTGGCGTTGTAGTACGAGTAGTAGTGCACGAGCGCGTCGATGACCTGTCGCGGCTTCTGCGTGGTCGCGGCGTTGTCGAGGTAGACCAGCGGGCGGCCGTGCACCTCTCGTTCGAGGATGGGGAAGTCTTTGCGGATGGCTTCTACGTTAAGCATGAGGGGTTCCTTGATTCAGGCAACAAGCAACGGGCAACCAGCAACAGAGAGTCGGACACGCCCGTTCCTTGAGGCTTGCAGCTTCTTGCATGTTGCCCGCGTCAGCCGACATCGACGCTGACTTCGTCGCCGTCTACGTGGACGGGATAGGTGCGGACGGGCCGCACGGCGGGCAGGGCCTTGACGGCGCCGGTCTGGACGTCGAAGCGGGCGCCGTGGCGGGGACACTCGATGGTGCCGTTCCACAGCGTGCCTTCGCCCAGGGGGCCGTTGTCGTGGGTGCAGAGGTTGTCCACCGCGTAGAACGTACCGTCGAGGTTAGCGAGCGCGATGCTGTGGCCGTTGACCTGGAAGACGCGCACGCTGCCCGGCGGCACGTCTGCCGTGGTGGCTACGCGCGACATGGTCATCAGCTCGAGGCCCCGATCTTGGCGGTGACCGCCTGGTCCAGCGTTTCGCGGTCCACGCCCTCCGGCAGCCGGTCGATGACCTCGCGGAAGAACGCCTCGACCAGCAGGTTCTGCGCTTCGGCCGGCGGGATGCCCCGCGACTCCAGGTAGAAGCGCTGGTCTTCGTCGAGTGGGCCGGCGGTGGCGCCGTGGCTGCACTTGAGCACGTCGAAGGCTTCGATTTCGAGCACCGGGATCGGCGCGGCCTTGGCGTGATCGCTGAGCAGGAGGTTGCGGCTGGTCTGGTTGGCCTCGCTGGCGGAAGCGCCCTTCTGGATGCGCACCGTGCCGGTCCACACCGTGCTCGATTCGCCGTCCAGCGCCGCCTTGAACAGCAGGTCGCTGGCGGTGCGCGGCGCGATGTGGTCCTGCAGAGTCACGTAATCGAAGTGCTGCTTGCCATCACCGAACGCGAGTCCGAGCAGCTCCGCGCGCGAGCCTTCGCCCGCCAGCGTGACCTCGAGCCTGGTCTTCGAAAGCGTGCCGCCAAGGCCGATCAGCGCCGCCGACAGCTCGGCGCCTCTGTCGAGACGGGCGCGAATCGTGGAGAAGGCGGCGACGCGACGCGTACCGAGGCGGTTGACGTCCACGAAGCGCACGCGTGAGTCTGCGCCCGCGACGATCTCGACGGCGCCGGAGAGCAGCGACCAGCCGGCCGGCGCTTCGCCGCTCGCTTCCTGGACGACGGTCACGCTGCTGTTGGGTTCGGCCACGATCAGCAGGTGGGGGAATATCGGCGCGGCGCCCTGTTCGACGGCATAGCGCAACGGCAGCGTGGCTTCGACGCCCGCCGGCACGTAGATGAAGGCTCCGCCCTCCCAGAGCGCGGCTTGCAGTGCCGACAGCTTCCATTCGGAGGGCTGAACCAGGCTGTGCAGGTGCTTCCTGACCAGTGCTTCGCGGTCTTTTGCGGCGTGATGCAGGTCTCTCAGGTAGACGCGGCTGTCGAGATCGGCGGACTGGGACCAGTACGGCCTGCCCGCCGCCGTGACCGCCACGACGCCACCCGCGCCTCGCAGGTCGCCGACGTGTAGGGGCGTGGTCTGGGGCAGCGTGCCCGCCAGCGCCTCGTCGAAGTCGACGCGGCTCAGGTCCGTGCGGCGCCACTCCTCTTCCAGGGGGTTGGGCATCGACATAGCTTCGTAGACACGCCAGGCGTCCAGACGGCGCTGCAGGAGCCAGTCAGGCTCATTGTGGCGCTGCGAGAGCTGGCGGACGGTGTCTTCGGTTAGTGAGGGGGCGTTAGCCCTGGTTGTCATCTCAGTCCCTTGTTGAGACCAACACCGCGGGTTAAAACCCGCGGCATAGGTTCGTTGACGATGCCGAGGGTTTCAACCCTCGGTGCAATTAGCCTACCGAGCCTTCCATCTGCAGCTCGATCAAGCGGTTGAGCTCGATGGCGTACTCCATCGGCAGCTCCTTGACGATCGGCTCGACAAAGCCGTTGACGATCATCTTCGTGGCCTCGGTCTCGTCGATGCCGCGGCTCTGCAGGTAGAAGAGCTGCTCCTCGCCCACCTTGCTGACCGTCGCCTCGTGTTGGATCGTTACCTGCTCTTCGCCGATCTCCATCACCGGGTAGGTGTCGGAGCGCGAGTCCGCGTCGAGCAGCAGCGCGTCGCAGCGCACCGTCGACTTTGAGTTCCGTGCGCCTTCGTGGACCTTGAGCAGGCCGCGGTAGCTGGTGCGTCCGCCGCCCCTGGAGATCGACTTCGAAATGATCGTCGAGGTCGTGTCCGGGGCGACGTGGACGATCTTGCCGCCGGCGTCCTGGTGCTGGCCGGGGCCGGCAAACGCCAGCGAGAGGATCTCGCCGTGGGCGCCGGGCTCCATCAGGTAGACGCTGGGGTACTTCATCGTGATCTTGGAGCCGAGGTTGCCGTCCACCCACTCCATGACCGCGTCCTGGTAAGCCATGGCGCGCTTGGTCACCAGGTTGTAGACGTTGGTGGACCAGTTCTGGATCGTCGTGTAGCGGACGCGGGCGCCCTTCTTGACGATGATTTCGACCACGGCGCTGTGCAGCGAGTCGTTGCTGTAGGTGGGCGCCGTACAGCCCTCCACGTAGTGAACGTAGGAGCCCGGCTCGGCGATGATCAGCGTGCGCTCGAACTGCCCCATGTTCTCGGTGTTGATGCGGAAGTAGGCCTGCAGCGGGATGTCGACCTTGACGCCCGCCGGGATGTAGACAAAGCTGCCGCCCGACCAGACGGCCGAGTTCAGCGCCGCGAACTTGTTGTCCGCGGGTGGGACCACGGTGCCGAAGTATTCCCGTACGACGTCCTCGTGCTCGCGCAGGCCGCTGTCCATGTCGAGGAACTGGACGCCCAGCTTCTCGAGGTCCTCGCGGATCTTGTGGTAAACGACCTCGGAGTCGTACTGGGCGCCGACGCCGGCGAGGAACTTGCGCTCGGCCTCCGGGATACCCAGCTTGTCGAAGGTGCGCTTGATCTCGTCCGGGACGTCCTCCCACGTCTTGCCCTGGCCCTCCATGGGCTTGACGTAGTAGTAGATGTCCTGGAAGTCGAGGTCGTAGTTCTCGATGCTGCCGCCCCAAAAGGCGCCGTTGGGCATCGGCTTCGATTCGAAGATTTCCAGCGAGCGCAGGCGGAAGTCACGCATCCACTGCGGCTCGTTCTTCAGCTCTGAGATTTGGGCCACGACTTCACGGCTGAGGCCCTTGTGGACCTTGTTGATCGGCTTGAACTCGGGGTCGTGCCAGCCGTACTTGTAGCCTGAGACAATGTCGCCGGCTTTCTGTGTCGTCATGCTGTCTCACTTTCCTTCGACGCCGCGGCCTCTGCGGCCCCATCCTCAGCGTCGATTGCGGTCGTTATCCAGTCGTAGCCTTTTTCCTCCAGCTCGGCAGCCAGCTCTTTGCCGCCCGAGCGCACGATGCGCCCCTTGTACAGCACGTGCACCTTGTCCGGCGTCACGTAGTTGAGGATGCGCTGGTAGTGGGTAATCAGCAGGATGCTGGTCTCAGGGCTCTTCAGCGTATTGATCCCGTCGGCGACGGTGCGCAGCGCATCGATGTCCAGGCCGGAGTCGGTCTCGTCCATGACGGCCATGGCGGGACGCAGCAGGCTCATCTGCAGCACCTCTGCGCGCTTCTTTTCGCCGCCGGAGAAGCCCTCGTTAACGTAGCGCCGCGCGAAGGACTCGTCCATCTTGAGCACAGCCAGAGCCTCGAGCAGGCGCTCGCGGAACTCGCGCACCGGCATGTCCTTGCCCTGCACTGCCTTCATCGAGGCGCGCAGGAAGTTGACCATGGTCACGCCGGGTATCGACGTGGGGTACTGCATGGCCAGGAACATGCCGCGCTTGGCGCGCTCGTCAGGGGCCAGGTTGGTGATCTCCTCGCCCTTGAGCAGGACGTGGCCGGCGGTCACCGTGTAGCGAGGGTGGCCCATCAGCGTGTTCGCCAGCGTGCTCTTGCCCGAGCCGTTCGGCCCCATGATCGCGTGGACTTCGCCCGCCGGGATGGTGAGCGTCAGGCCGTTGACGATTTGCTTGCCATCGACCGCGACCTTGAGGCCGTCGATCTGCAGTACTGCCCCGTCTGTCATCCTTGCTCCTGTAGGCGGCAGGCCCCAGGCCTGCCGTGTTGAAAACGGACTCGCGAGCCCGTGACTTCGGTTTCTATTCTGATTTCAGACTAACCGGCTGCGCCCTTACGATGTACTCGCAAATCGGCGCGCCATCCACGATGCGTTTGATCTGCTCCACGTCGGCGCCAACCAGCAGCTCGATGCTGTGACGGTCGGCGCTGCAGGCGGCTTCGCTCATCTCCGCGAAACGCAGATAGGGGCACTCGCCGTTGACCAGGTGAAAATCGTCCCCGTCCCGGCTCCAGCCGTCGACGATGCCCTCGCTGTGCAGGGCGCGGGAGACTTGTTCGACGCGCTGGTCCAGCGTTTCGCCGCGGACCTCGGCTTTGTGGTCGGCCGCAACCTCTTCGGCGATGCCGGAGAAGACCCGGTCGACCACCTGGTGGCCATCAGCGCCGCTGACCTGGCCCGCGTCCAGCTTCTCCAGGTGACGGAACATGCGTGAAAGCAGCTGCAAGTAGGTGCGCCCGCCCAGCTCTTCACCACGCTCGGTGGCGAAGAATAGCTGCGCCGGCCGGCCCACGCCGTGACGTTCCTGACGCACATCGATCAGGCCGTCGGCGCGCAGTCCGTCCAGGTGACGCCGCACCGCCTGCGGGCTCAACGCTTGCGACTCAGCGAGTTGAGCGACGCTGATTTCGCGATGGCCGCGGATGTGGCGTAGAATCTGGTCGCGGGTGCTTTCCACGTCTCTACGGTAAGCCGGGAGACGGGTATTTGTCAATAAATAGCAACTAAAAATGTGTTTATGTTGCTAAATTACAAATCTCTTTCAGTCCTGGTTCGGACGCGAGCGGCTGCAACGTTTCGGGAACGGCCTGCGTTTGAGCCTTTGACGAAGCCCCGCAAGGTCAGTCCCCGATGAGGAGCTTTGGGCTTTTCGCTGGAAGGCAAGGATGCCTTGAGATACGCCAACCTCAGACTGCTTCCCGCTGATTTCGCCGCGAACCTGCGCTGGCTACGGGTGGCGATCCGCCGCGTCGTCGTCTACGGTAGCGCCGTCGCGATCGCCATCGTGATTAGCGGTGGCATCTTCTCTTTGACGCCGTTGGTCGGCATCAGGCTGGTGCACACCCAGGGCACGAGCATGGAGCCGCGTCAGAAGAACGGCGACGTCATCCTCGTGAAGGAAGTCAACGGCGCGCGAGCGCAGATCGGCGACGTGGTCGTCTTCGAGGACGATGGCCGCAGCTTCATGCACCGCGTGATCCAGCGCTACACGGACGCCTCCGGCCGGCTGATGCTGGTGACGCAGGGCGACAACGTGCCGGTGCCCGACCATCCAATCCTGGCCTCCCAGGTGAAGGCGCGCATGCTGACCGAGATTCCCGTGCTCGGTGACGCTTCTCG
>DATDOP010000261.1:0-12990 GCA_035293185.1 Dehalococcoidia bacterium
CGGAACTCGTCGATGTTCTCGTAGTAGTCGCGCCCGTCGTAGCGCACGTGACCGCTGGTTGGAGGTGCGACGCCGGCAAGCGCGTTCAGGAGCGTGGTCTTGCCCGCGCCGCTACCGCCCACGATGGCGACCAGCTCTCCGGGCTCGATTGAGAAACTGATGTCGTTGAGGAGCGCTTTGCCGCTCTTGAGCTTTCGGCTAACGCCGATTGCCTCCAGATCCATTCCTCTCGGGGCTGGACTCTCTTCGTGAGAGCGGTCTTCGGCAATCGATAGAGTCTTAACCATTTCTGACCTCGCATATGTCTGCGACCCGGGATCCGCCGTCTCGCTCTGTCCGATTAGTCCGGCTTGGGCAAGAGGTTGCCACGGCCCATCCCTGTTTGTCAAGCGATTTCTTGACAAGTTTAGAAGAAATTTCTTGACGAGTTTACAAGAGCGCCCTAGTCTGGGAGTGTCATGAGTCACCGAGCGTTCAAGAACAAGCTGTACGCAGAGTTTGCGCGCGTGGGCACAGCCCTGGGCAGCGACAAGCGCCTGGAGCTGCTGGACCTGCTGGCGCAGGGGCCGCGCTACGTCGATGCCTTGGCGGCCGAGCTGGAGATGTCCGTCGCCAACGTTTCGCAACACCTGCAGGTCTTGCGTAACGCCAAGCTAGTGGAGTCGGAGCGGGAGGGGACCAGAGTGCTCTACCGCTTGACGGATGAAAGCGTGCTCAAGCTTTGGCTGGACCTCCGCGGTGTTGCCGAAGGTCACTTGCCAGAAATTGCCCAGTTGCGCAGGCAATACGCGGTGGAAGGTTTGGACGAAGAGCTGCCCCGGGGCGAGCTGGAAAAGCTGATGGCGTCGGGCGACGTGGTGCTGATTGACGTTCGGCCGAAACTGGAGTTCGAGCACGGGCACCTGGCGGGAGCGCTGGCCATTCCGGTGGAGGAGCTGGCCCAGCGCCTGGCGGACCTGCCCCGCGACAAGCGAATAGTGGCGTACTGCCGCGGCACGTACTGCCTGTTTGCGGACGAAGCGGTGGCGCTGCTGAAGCAGGATGGCTTCGATGCGGTGCGGCTCGAAGGCGGCTGGCCGGAATGGCTGGCGGAGAACCGCGACGTGGAGTAACGCCGGTTCGTGTAATAGAGCGGCGAACGCCATCCACGCACTGAGTAACTCCCTAGACTAACCTTGCAGACGTTCCGCTGGGCTTTGACAGGCTCTGTCGTAAACGCGATCATGGCGCGGTAATGGCAACCCGAAACCAGATGAGTCCGGCGTCCCGGCCCTCACCCATCGTTGGCCGGGAAGGCGAACTGGCTCTCCTCCACGACAACCTGGAAGCGGCGAGTGGTGGTGAACGGCGCGTTGCACTGATCAGCGGTGAGGCGGGCATCGGCAAAACGCGGCTCCTGGGCGAATTCGCCGAGAGCGCACGGCACCACGGCTGGTTAGTCCTTAGTGGCCACGCCTACGACTCCGAGGGCATGCCTCCCTACCTGCCCTTCATCGAGGCGCTGCAAGTCCACATCCGAGCTAGCAGTCCTGGCGACCTCAGGGAGCAACTCGGCATGGGCGCGGCCGACGTTTCGCTATTGCTCCCGGAATTGCGCCGTCGCCTGCCAGACCTGCCTCAGAGCATCCCCGCCGGCGGGGATGAGCAGCGCTATCGGCTCTTCGAGGCGGTCTGCGATTTCCTCGACGCAATAGCGCGCGGGACGCCCGCCGGCCTTCTCTTCTGTCTGGACGACCTCCACTGGGCGGACGAGTCCAGCCTGCTCCTATTGGAGCACCTGGCCAGGCGCCCGCCTCAGGCGCCCATGCTCGTCCTCGCCACCTATCGCGACACCGACCTGGATGTCACCCCGCCCCTGGCGCGGCTGCTGGAGGAGCTGACGCGCCGGCCCCACGTCCAGCGGCTGGACCTGCATCGCCTGGAGAAGGAGGAGGTTGGAGCGCTGCTGACTGCGCTGGGCCCGCGAGAGCCGCCATCGACTCTGGTCGAAGCCATCTACCGCGAGGCTGAGGGCAACCCATTCTTCGTCCATGAGGTGTTTCAGTACCTCGCCGGCGAAGGGCGACTGTTCGATGCCGACGGTAACTGGCTCGCCGACCTGCAGGTGGACGAGATGGAGGTGCCGCAGGGCGTGCGTCTGGTCATCGGCCGGCGCCTGCAGCGACTCAGCGACCCCTGCCGGCGCGTCGTGGCCATCGCCGCCGTGCTGGGACGCGTCTTCGACTACGAGCTGCTGAAGGCCGTGGCCGAGATCGATGAGGAGCCGCTGCTGGAAGCGCTGGAGGAGGCGCAGCGCGCCCAGCTGCTGGCCTGCGACGCGGACGGGCAGGTGTCGTTCGCCCACGAGCTGATCCGCCAGACGCTGCTCAGCGAGCCGACCCACCTGCGCCGGCGGCGCCTGCACCTGCGCGCGGCCCAGGCGATCGAGAGGATTCATGGCAGCGACCTGGCGCCGCACGTCGCAGAGCTGGCGGTGCACTTTCGCGCGGCCGGTGCCGATGCGGACGCAGAGAAAGCGATCGACTACTCACGGCGGGCGGGGGAGGCAGCTACGAGCGTCCTCGCCTGGGAGGAGGCCGTGCGTCACTTCGAGACGTGCCTCGCTTTGATACAAGAGACACGCGCGGACCGCGGTGAGGAAAAGACCGCGATGCTGCTCGCGCTGGGAATTGCGCAGAGGCAGGCAGGGCTGCTGGCGGAATGGCAGGCCAGCTTGCTCAAGTGCGCGGCCTTGTGTCGCGAAAAGGGAGATGCCATCGGCCTGGCCCGCACGGTCAGTGAGCTGTTGCACGCTCCTGGTTACGCCGCTGCTTCGAGTTCAGAGGCCGGGATCATCGGACTGCTCACCCGCGAAGCGCTCGACGGCCTTGGGGACAGCGAACCTCGTCTCCGCGCTGCGATGCTGATCTCTCTGGGCATCTCGGTCTTCGCCGCGCCAAGAGGCGTGGGAGTGCCGCTCCCGGATTACGTGGAGCTCACCGGTCCTGCGCTCGCGGAAGCCTCTGCCCTGGCAACCGCGAATGGCTTTCGAGACAAGGAAGCTCAGGTTGTAAACGCTCGGCAACACGTGGCCTACGCCGGCATACGTTACGAGGAGTCGCGCGCCGTGCAGGCGGTTGCCTTCGAGCTGCTAGAGGCGCTGGGCGACTTCGAGGAAGCGGCCCATCAGCTCGATGACACCGCTCATACGCTGCTGGAGGAAGGCCGGCTGGCGGAAGCCGAACGCGCCCTCGAGAGGTGCGTCAGCTACGCCCGCGAGCACCACGTTCCGGTTTATGAATCATCGGCCCACACTCTGCTTGCGGGAGCGTACCTCCTGCGGGCCGACTGGCCGCGTTTCCGGGCGATGACGAAGGAAGTTGCGGCAATCTACAGCCGCAACATTGTCAGCGCCGCGATTGAGATGCAGAACGGCCCCGAAGAAGCGCTGAGGATCATGCAGGGTCCGGACTCGCCCAGCCTCCGTGCACAAGCAATGTATTCGGGCGCTCTGGCCCGCCTCTACCTCGGTGCCGGCGAACGCGAACGGGCGCTGGGCCAGTTCCGGACGTGGAAGGAAACGGTGCTTTACGCCATGCTGGCGGGCGGCACGCGCCAGGGGTCTTTCGGGCTGCTGGCAGAGGCGATGGCCGACCTCGGCGACGACGAGATGGTTGCAGCGGCTTACGCGGAGGTTTGCGCCTGGCCGACCTCCCGCTGCTCGGCCTACGCCGGCCGCGGTCTTGACACACTCCGCGGCGACTACGCGCTGCGGCTCGGCCTCCTTGAAGAGGCTGAGGCCTGGTTTGAGACCGGTCTCGAGTGGGCTCGAAGCGAACGCTGTCCGGCAGAAGAGGGCCGTTGCCTGCAGGGACTGGCCGAAACGGCGCTGCGCACGGGCGCGCGGCGCCGGGCGTTGCAGTTGTTCGCGGAGGCCGAGGCGTCTTTCCAGACCTGCGGCGCCGAGTTCCTACGTCGGCAGGTTGCGGCGCGGAAGGCGGAAGTTGAAGCCGCTCTTGCCACGCCGAAGCCCGCCTATCCAGACGGCCTATCTGTGCGCCAGATGCAGGTGCTGCGCCTGATCGCTGAGGGCAAGACGACGCGTGAAATCGCGGATGAGCTGGTGCTCAGCGTGCGCACCGTGGAGCGCCACTCTGCCGACGTCTACGCGAAGATCGGCGCACGCAACCGCGCTGAAGCCACGGCCTACGCTCTGAGCAGAATCGCCGCGTCCTGATTCCTGGCGGGGTTTACCCAGGCTAACTAAATCCGCTCCGACAAACCTGAGTGGTTTTGCGGAAGCTTTGCGTTTTCGTGAGTTCTAACTTGAACGTGCGGTGCCTGGTTCTTTCAATCCGGCGCCGCCGTGCTGGCGAAGCCGGCCGCAGTCTTCTTGTACGGACTGCGGCCGGCACGTCAGGCGGTGGCCGGTGGCGAAAGGACGCGGCGGACAAGACCGTGAATGCGCTTAAGAAAGGAACTAAACCTAACTACCATGAGAAAAGCACTATTTGCAGTAATGGTGCTACTGCTCGCGATCGCCGCTGCCCCGATGGGCCAGGCGAGCGGAGCGGAGCCTATTCGCACCCCGATCGAAGCCAAATTCCCGGTGACGGCCGCAGGCTCCTCGCAGTACGACCTGGTCCAGGCGGTGGTCGACCTCGCGCCAGGGGCGTCGACTCCTGCCCACATGCACGGCGGGCCCGAATACGTAACTGTCATCGCCGGGCAGATCACCCTTTTGAGAGGCGGCACTGAGACGGCTTACGGTCCTGGCCAGAGCTTCGTTGTGCCAGAGAGCACGTTCTTCATCGCAGCCAATAAGGGAACGGCTAACGCACAGTTCCTGGCGTCCTTCTTGCTGAGTCCGGGCGGCACCTTCCAGATCAACGACCCACGAGCGCCGGCTCCGGCCATCGGACCTAAGTCAGTGTCCTACCGGACAACCACCACTACCTTGCCGGCAAAGTTCGATTTCGTGCAGCAGGTCTGGGACTGGGATCCTGGGGCCAAGAGCCCTGTTCACGTGATGAACCACCCTCACGTCATGACGATGATCGAGGGTGAGAACACCATCCGTTACCAGGACGGTCGTGTGGTGAAGGTCGTAGCAGGCCAGAGCGCGATCATGACCGTCGGCCAGGCTGGGACAATGGAGAACTCTGGTAGCGGCAACAATCGTTTTGCCATTACCTGGCTCGCCGGCTCAACCGCTCCGCTGTTTACGCCGGCCGGCACCGCGGCGGGAGCCATAAGCCCGCCGAACACAGGCGACGGTGGCCTGCTTGCGCAGGGGCAGAGTATCGTGCCGTTCGGCTTGTTGGCCGGCGTTCTGTCTGGCCTGACTCTTGTCCTGTTGATGGGAATGCGTCGTCAATCCCACGCTTGGAAGTAGCAACCAGTTTGCGGGCGTGCGGCCTCCAGGTTTGGGGGCCGCACGCATCGCGAAGTCTCGGTACTCAGAAGCCTCATTGAGGAGAGGCCGAACGCCTTCAATCAGGAGTCCTTTGGCAGTGTTGGACGACATCGCGGGTGACTACTCTGAGCCCCAGTGTGAGCTCGTGAAGTTCCTCTTGATCGTCAACACATGCGAGCCGGAAACGGTCTGGAACGCTCTACGTCTCGGTGCGACGGCCCTCGGGCATGCTCACGAAGTGAACGTGTTCCTGCTTGGTCCCGGCGTCGAGATTGAGAGCGTCGGCGCAGAGCGCTTCGACGTTCCGGAGCGCCTGGCGCACTTCCTCGATCAGGGCGGCAAAGTCTTAAGCTGCGGAACCTGCCTGCACCATCGAGGTTTGGATGAGGCCGAGGGCTGTCCAATCTCAACGATGGACGAACTGGTAGCGCTCAGCGAAGACGCGAACCGGATCATGACCTTCGGTTGATGGGATTGTCGAGCGAGCCCTGCGCCCTGGCGAGGATTGCGAGAAATCAGCACACGATGCTGCTGGGCGAGCCGAAGCGATGGCATACGGCCTGAGCAACAGTAACGACGAGCCCCACCCGACGTAACTCCGGGCCTTTGACAGGCTCCGTCGTAGACGCGATGATGGCGCGGCCATGGCACTCGAAGCTCGACCGCCAGCATCCCAACGTACCCCCTTCGTCGGCCGGGAGCGTGAGGTCGCTAGCTTCACCGAACGCCTCGCTGCTGCGGGTAATGGGCAAGGCGGCGTCCTTTTCCTCTCTGGTGAGGCCGGCATCGGCAAGTCGCGCCTGGTCGATGAATTCGCCAGGCTTGCCGGGAGTCAAGGCTGGCAGGTTCTCACGGGGCGGGCCTACGACACCGAGGGATTGCCACCTTACCTGCCAATTGTCGAAGCCCTCGAGCAGCACTACGGTGCCTCGGCGGACGATGACGTCCTGCGCCATGTGCTCGAAAGCGCAGGCTCCATCGGCGTGGCGTCCGAGGACCTGAAAATCGGCGCGCAGCCGATGACGGCGGGTCCACGGCCCGGGCCGGAGATGGAACGCTACCGTCTGTTTGAGGCGGTCTCCCGTGCCTTCCTGGCGATTGCTTCCGGGTCTGAGTCCCGCGGCCTCTTGTTCTGCCTCGACGACCTGCACTGGGCAGACTCCCCGACTCTGCTGATGTTCCAACACCTCGCCCGCAAGATCGTCAAAGCTCCCTTACTTCTGGTAGCCACCTACCGGGACGCTGAAGTCAGCGAAACTCACCCCCTCTTTGGTATCCTCGCCGACCTTTCGCGGCAGCACCTGCAACAGACGCTCAAGCTCGAAGCGCTCTCGCTGGAAGAATGCACGGCGCTGATTGCGCAACTTGGTGCAGTTTCGCCGCACCCATCGGTGGCGAAGGCGATTCGCGACCTCACGGAAGGCAATCCTTTCTTCGTCGAGGAGGTCGTGCGCAAGCTCGTCTCCGACCACGGCGATCTCGCAGACGTGGCACTAGCTCAAGCTGACTGGGGCATCCCGGAAGGAGTGCGCCAGCTAGTCCAGCTTCGAGTATCTCGCGTCCAGCCTGACACGAGGGGGCTATTGCAGATCGCCTCCGTGCTCGGCGATGCTTTTAGCCTCGATCTGTTGGACGAGACTGCTGACCTGAACTCGGACCTGCTGACCGCTTCACTGGAGGAAGCCGAATCGGCCGGGCTTCTGCGGCCCGCCACGGATGGCTACGCATTCGGTCATACCGTCGCGCGCAGGACCGTCTACGACCAGCTGAGCCTCCCGCGGCGCAGGCAGCTGCACAGCCGCGTTGCGGCGGCCATGGCGTCCTTGACCGGCCGCGGCGCCAAGTTCGGTCCCGAGGCGATAGGCCATCACTGGCGGCTGGGTGGCGAGCCGGCACGCGCGATTCAGCCGCTGCTGAACGCCGGCGAAAGGGCCATAGCAGTAGTCGCCTGGGAGGAAGCAGCGCGACACTGGGAAGGCGCGCTGGAGTGCATGGACCGGGCTGGCGAACCACCTTCTCGTCAGGCGCGCCTGCTCGAAGGCCTGGGTGACCTCTACTTCCTCAGCGGTTATGACACAAAGCGCAGCGTAGACGCATACGAGCGGGCCGCCACCCAACACGACGCCGCTGGAGACCGCGTCGGCTGGGCACGCGCGCACATGCGCATCGGCGGCACGCTGGGCTACCCCGCAGTGCCCTCCCCGCACTATCCGTCAGCCCTCGCCCATTTGCGAGAGGCCGAGACCGTGCTGGCTGCCGGGCCCGAGAGCCTCGAACTCGGCGAAATGTATGCCGGCATCGCGCATCTCGAGCAACACGTGCTGCGCTCCAGCCCCGAAGAAATGCTGCTTGCCATGGGTCGCTTGCAACAAATCGCGGAGAAGCTCGACAACGATTTCTTGCGCGTCTTCGTCTTCTCGCTGCAAGGTCATTACCTTGGCCATCAGGGACATCTCGCTGACGGCCTCGCTCTGGAAGAGCGCGCCTGCGATGCGGCGGCAGCGCTCGAAGGCGCCGCGGCCAACCAGTGGCCGGAGTTGTGGTCGGATTACCTTCTAGACCACAGCCGGCAGGAGCCGGCCACTCTGGCGGCGGCGGGTACTTACCAGTTGTCCCGGCCCTTGGGCCACCCTCTGATGGACAGCTGGACCGCCTTCTGCTGCGGCCTTCAGAGCCTGGAGCTGCTGGACCCGAACCAGGCGCGCGTTAAACACGAACGCATTCGCGATGGCAGCGGCCGCTTCCTGATTCCCCAACTGGCACAGGGCCTGCTGCTCAGCGGCGATCTGGAGGCGCTCAAGCTCCGCCTTGACGGCGGGCTGTTCCCTCCCGGGCCGGCCGAACGCCACGCGCGCCTGATGCTCGCCTTCTCTGAAGGCCGCTGGCAGGACGCGCTCGAGCAGGGCGGCGGATTGGTCAAGCAGTTTAACAACGTGGGTAGCAGTACGTTTCTGATGGACGTCCACCGTTACATGATCAGGCTACATCGCGCCATGGGAGACCAGGAACAGGCCCGCGATCTCGCGCAGGCTTCTTTAAGCATCGCCACGGGCTGCGAATCGGTGAAATACGAAGTCGGCGCCCGTGTGGAGCTGGCTCTGCTCGCCGCGGAAGCTGGCCAACCAGCCGAGGCCGAACGACACCTCGCCCGCTGCCGGGCGATTCTCTCCGAGGGCGAGGACTGGCGCGGCCTCGCCGGTCGTGTGCAGCTCGCCGAGGCCGTCGTCGCCGCGGCGCGACGCGATTCTGAAGCTGCCGCAGGCCATTTCAAGGCTGCGGTGGACACCTTCCAGCGGCTGTCACTACCCTGGGACGAGGCAGAGACTCTTGAGCTTTGGGCCCGGTCTTGCGCGCGATTCTACAGAGGCCGCAGTCACGCCTCGTTTGTGCTCGAGAAGCTCGATGCGGCACGCGACGTCTACCATCGCATCGGCGCCGGTCAGCCCTGGGTCGACCGCCTCGACGCCGAGCAGGCCCGGCTCACGGGTCCACTCCCGGGCGAAGCCTCGTCCCTTCCTGACGGCCTCACCGAGCGCGAGGTCGAAGTCATCAGGCTGATCTCGGGCGGCAGCAGCAACCGCGAAATCGCCGATCAGCTCGTGCTCAGCGTGCGCACCGTGGAACGTCACATCACCAACATCTACGCCAAAATCGGCGCCCGCGGCAAAGCCGACGCCACCGCCTACGCCCTGCGCAACTCCCTGAACTAGACCGTGCGGAAGTCACCGCCGGCCTTTGACAGGCTCCGTCGTAGACGCGATGATGGCGCGGCCATGGCACGTGATGCTCGACCCCCAGCATCCCAACGCATGCCCTTCGTCGGCCGGGAGCGTGAGCTTGCTAATTTCACCGAACGCCTCGCGGCCGCGGGCAAGGGTGACGGCGGAGTCCTGTTCATCTCCGGAGAGCCCGGCGTAGGCAAGTCCCGCCTATTGGTCGAGTTCGCCCGAGAGGCCCGCGACAACGGCTGGCTGGTCCTCACAGGTCGAGCTCGTGATGCCGAGGGTATGCCACCCTACCTGCCCTTCGCCGAGGCAATCGCGGAGTTTCTTGGCGAAGCGCGCGATCTCGTCCTCCACAGGCTCTTGGAGAGCACGCCGGATAGCGACCTGATGATCCCCGATCAGGACCGGGCGCGCTCCAACCCTCTCGCTGTACAGCCCGGTCCCGGTCCCGAGATGGAGCGGTACCGTCTCTTCGAGACCACATCACGCTTTCTGCTTGGTCTTGCTAACGGCGCCGAGTCTCGCGGGCTTCTGCTCTGCCTCGATGACCTCCATTTGGCCGACAGGTCCACGCTGCTGCTCTTTCGTTACTTTGCGCGCCGGCTCCCCGGCGCTCCCGCCCTGATTACGGCCGCCTACCTTCCCACCGAGCTAGACGATGCCCACCCTCTCTCAGTCACCCTAGCGGAGCTGACCCGCGATCGGCTGCTGCAGACACTCGCGCTGGAACCCCTCTCTGCTCTGGAGGCTGGCTCGCTAATCGGCCAGCTATCGCATAGTCGCGTCGACGCCGCCGTAGCGGGTGCGATTCACGCAAGGACGGGAGGAAACCCCTTCTACCTTGAGGAAGTTGTCAGTCAGCTGCAGGCCGAAGGGCGGGATCTTGCCGACACCGGCCTTGCAACCACCGAGGACTGGGGCATTCCACAAGGCGTACGTCAGGTCATTGGTCAGCGCCTTGCGCGTCTTCGTCCCGCCACCAGGGAGGCGTTGCAGGCAGCTGCAGTCATCGGCGAGTCCGTCGACTTCGACCTCCTTGCTGATGCGAGCGGGCTTGAGCCGCAAACGCTCATCGAAGCGGTTGAAGAGGCGGGACAGTCAGGCGTGATCCGGGCCGAGGGAGAGAACTACGAGTTCGTCCACGCCCTGATCCGGCAGACGTTGTACGACGAACTGAGCCCGCCAAGGCGGCGCCGGCTCCATGGGCGTATCGCCGAAGCAATGGAGTCTCTGACGAATTCAGGCGCCGGCCTCGCGGTTGAAGCCATCGGCTATCACTGGCTCCAGGGCGGTCGTCCCGACCGCGCCCTCGAACATCTGCTGCGGGCCGGCGAGTCTGCCATCTCCCTCATGGCATGGGAGGAATCGACGCGGCACTGGGAGGCTGCTCTGGAGTGCATGGAGCAGACGCGCGAACCACCACTTCGGCGCGCCCGTCTGCTCGAAGGCCTCGGCGACCTCTATTTCCTCAGCCTTGACTCCCGGCGATCTGTTGAAGCTTACGAACGTGCCAGCGCCGTCTACGAGGCCAGTGGCGACCCGATCAGTGCGGCGAGGGCACGCACGCGCGCCGGCAGTACTCTGGCATTCCCACTGCTGGGCTCAAACTACGCCGCCGCCCTGGGCCATCTGGCGGCAGCCGAGAAGGTGCTCTCGGATCAGCCGGACAGCCTGGAACTCGGGGAGCTCTACGCCGGGATCGCTCACGCCGAATCACACGTCCTCGGCCGTGGCCCAGAAGGCATGCTTGCTCCCCTTGGCCGGCTTCAAGCCATCGCCGAGAAGCTCGACAACAAGGCCCTCCGCGTCCTGGCCCTTTCGATTCAGGGTCATTTCCTCGGCCAGCAGGGTCGCCTCGCCGAGGGCCTGGCTTTGGAGGAGTCGGCCTGTGCAGCGGCGGCTGCCCTGGAGGACGCGGCGGTCAACCAGTGGCCGCAACGCTGGCATGAATTTCTTCTGGCACATAGCGCCAGCGAGCAGCCGTCGGCTGCACCGGACACCGGCACCTACCAGGCCGCGAGGCCGCTCGGCCACCCTCTGATGGAAACCTGGACTTCTAACTGCTGCGGCCTCCAGAGCCTGGAGCTGCTCGATCCCACGCGGGCAAGGACCAAACATGAGCGACTCCAGGACGGCCAGGGCCGGTTCCGCTCGTTCCAGCTACCCGAGGAGATGTATCTCAACGGCGATAGGACCGCTCTCGAGGAGTTTGTCCAGGGTCGCACGCTGCCCATGACCAACGCAGCGGCCACGGGCCGGGCGATGCTGGCCTGGTATGAGGGCGAGTGGGCCGACATTGAGAACGCCACCAAGGACTCGAGTGCAAGAGTCCGCTCCGTTGGCAGCAGCGGCTTGACTATGAGCTACGAGCGGCGGCTGATCCGCATCTATCGCCTCACCGGTGACACAAATTCGGCGGAGGCCTCCGCGCGCGAGTGCCTGGAGATCGCGCAGGGCAGTAGCTCCGTGAAGTACGAGTTTGCCTCGCGCGTTGAGCTGGCCCTTCTCTGTGCCGAGGCCGGCCGGATGCCGGAAGCAGAAGCGCATCTTGCCCGCTGCCACGAAATCCTCGCCGCGGGCGAAGATTGGCGCGGCCTCGGCGGACGTTTGCAAATCGCCGAAGCGGTCATCGCCGCGGGGCGCGACAATAACGAAGAGGCGGGGGCTCACTTCGAGCGCGCCATCGAGGTCTTTCGCAACCTCTCGCTGCCCTGGGATGAAGCCGAGACATTTGAGGTCTGGGCTCGCAACTGTCGCGCCTTTCTCCGCGGCCGCAGCCGCCACTTGTTCACCGCCGCGAAGCTCAATAGCGCCCGTGACATCTACGAGCGGATTCGCGCCGGCCCGCCCTGGCTTGAGCGTCTGGATGCCCTGCGGTCACGCCTCGGAGGAGAAGGCACCGCTGCCGCTGCCGCTCCTGCCGCCGCCACCTACCCGGACGGCCTTTCCGAGCGCGAGGTGGAGGTGCTGCGCCTCGTCGCGGCCGGCAGCAGCAACCAGCAGATCGCGGACGAGTTGGTGATTAGCCTCAACACCGTGCGGCGGCACGTCAGCAACGTCTTCGATAAGATCGGCGTCGCCAACCGGACTCAAGCCACCGCCTACGCCCTGCGCAACTCCCTGAGCTAGCTTCCCAACTCGCGAGCTCCCTACGTGGTATCCGCCAAGTGCGGCGCCGCGCTCGCTAAACGCGCCCTTTGAGTTTGCGTGGTTACTCGGACGATTCGCCTCCCCTGACAACCCTATGTTCACTGCGCCGGCCGATTCGCCGGACGGGACGCCCCCCGGACGCAACGCCCGGCGGGTCGCCGGCCCGAGGACCAGTCAGGAGGCGCCGATGCAGCAGACGACTCAGAACTAAACGTCAGCATCAAGTTCAATCGAGAAAGGAACTTCAAAGGAAAGTCCAATGAAAAAGGCACTATTAGCAGGACTCCTGCTCCTCATCGCGGCAGCCGGCACCGTCAACTCGGCGACCGCCGCGGCGTCTCAAACGTCGCGTTTCACGGCCTCGATAGCCAACGTGCAGCTACCGGGGCGCTACTACGACCTCAACCAGAACATCGGTGACTACCCTCCCGGCGCCGCGCTGCCCTTGCAGTCCTGCGCCTGCGACATCTACTTCACGGTGATTGAAGGCGAGATGACCGTAACGATCGGTGGCAAGACAGATGTGTATGCGGCCGGAAAGAGCGGCTCCATCGCTGACGGAATCATCAATCAGCCGATCAACAAGGGGTCCGCGAAGGCGCGGGTCTTCTACACGATGCTCAAACTGGCGGATGGGACCGACGTCTGGCAGTTCACGCCCGCATCAGGTGGCACAACGCCATCAACTATGCCCACTTTCAGTGGTTGGTCCACGGCGTT
>DATDOP010000262.1:0-3365 GCA_035293185.1 Dehalococcoidia bacterium
CATGCTGGAGCACGGCGAGGAGGGGCACATCGTCAACACGGCTTCGACGTCCGGGATCGCCCACTCGACGATGCTCTACAGCGTCACCAAGCACGCCGTCGTCTCGCTGACGGAGTACCTCTACACCGGCCTGCGGCAGCGTGGCTCGAAGATCGGCGTCACGGCGCTCTGCCCCGGCGTCACCGCGACCAACCTCTCGGCCAACAGCGCCGCGCAACGTCCCTCCGGGTCAGCGGTGTCGCCGGCCGAGGAGCAGCAGCAGGCCAGCTTCGCCGAACGTTTCGCGCGCGCCCGGCCGGCGGAGCTCGTCGCCGGCAAGGTGGTCGAAGCCATCCGAACCGGTCGCTTCTGGGTCACCACAGACAACGACTGGGACGAGCGCTTCCAGGCGCGTTTCGACTGCATAACGGGTCGCCGCAACCCGGAGGCGCTGGTACCGGCTCTCAGCTAACGGAAGAGAAATCGAGCCTGGAGCGTCCTAGACCGAGGTCGGCTCGGCGGCGCGCTGCTTGAAGGCAGGCATGACCTCACTCGCGAACCACTCCAGCTGCTCGAGGATGACCTTCTGCGGCGTGCCGATCGGGTGGCTGACGGTCACCCGTTCGAGGCCGGGGTAGCGGTCCGATACCGCCAGCAGCTTCTCCGCGACCAGCGCCGGCGGGCCGCAGAGGAACGACCCCGCCGCGGCTGCCTTCCTGATCGACGGCAGGTCAGCGTGCGGAGCGCGGGTTGGGTCACTCAGGTCGCGGATCTGCTCCTCCGACATGCCGCGCGTCAGCCGCAGCGGACCAACGATCTTCGTGTTCTCTTCGTAGAAGGCGGCCGCTTCCTTCAGCGCGGTCTCTTCGCTATCGGCGAGATAGAACTGGAAGCCGATGTTGAGGTCTGCGCCGGGCAGCGTGTCACGGCCGGCGCGCGCGAGGGCGTCCCGATAGCCCAGGATCACGCCGTCCATCGCGCCGCCTTCCGCAACGCCGCCGCCGATGGTCCCCTTGATGCCGTGCTTCGCCATGAAGTCGAGCGCCCGCTCAGTGCCGCCCTGAATCGGCTGCCAGCACTCGACGGGCAGCTTGAGAGGGCGTGGGACCAGCGTAATCGTGTCGAGCTGATAACCGCGGTAGGCCACGCCGGCGGGAATGTCGTAGTACTTGCCGTGGTGGGAGAAGGACTCTTCGTTGAACGCCTTGAAGATGATCTCCACCTGCTCCTCGAAAAGCTCGCGGTTGGCCACCTGGTCCAGGAGGGGCGCGCCAAAGGTCTCAACCTCACGCGTGTGATACCCGCGCGCGACGCCAAACACGGCGCGGCCGCGCGTCAGGATGTCGACGGTAGCGAAGTCTTCTGCCAGGCGCAGCGGGTGCCACATCGGCGTGACGTTGAAGGCACAGCCCAGCCTCACGCGCTCGGTGAGGTGGGCCAGGTGGAGGATGAGCAGCGGGACGTTGGGGATGCACTCGTACCCTTCACGCTGGAAGTGGTGCTCCGCCAGCCAGAAGGTGTCGTAGCCACAGCGGTCCATGACCTGGGCAATCGCCAGGGCCTTATCGAATGCGGTCGCGAGGTGTTCATTTGAGAACCGGCGATCGTTGACCGCCATGCCGGCGTAGCCGATGTCCTGCATATCGACGTGGCCGGCGTAAAGGCTGTCGAACTTCTTGATCATCTGTGTCTCCTGCCTGCCATACCGCGGTTGCTCCTGCTAATCCGGCTCGATGCGCACAATCCCCTTCGATCCGTCAACGGTAAGCGTCATGCCGTCCTTGATCACCGCCGTACCGAACGCCGTGCCTACGACGCAGGGGATGCGGTACTCACGCGCAACGATAGCGCAGTGGCTGAGAATGCCGCCGGTATCCGCCACCACCGCCGAAATCGTCGCGAACAGCGGCGTCCAGGGCGGCAGCGTCATCTCGCAGACCAGGATATCCCCCGGGCTGACCTTGCTCGCCTCCGTGAGGTCGCGCACGACCTTCGCGGGCCCTCGCACCGTGCCGGGTGATGCCGGGGTGCCGGTAATGATCGACGGGTCCGTGCTCGGCTCGACCGGAGACCCGAAGAAGCGCATCAGCAGGTCTTCGGCCGGGTCGCCGCTGGGCTCCTGTGGCGTCCCCAGCACCGGCGGCGGCACAACCGCAGACCAGCGGGCCAGGTCCTGACGGCGCTGAGTGGCGACGGCCTTGAGGTCGCGTCCGCCCATGCCTTCCTGAACCTCCGGCAGGTGCAGGAAGAAGACGTCGTCCTCGCCGGCAATCGAGCCTCTCGTGACGAGCCGGCGTCCGATCTCCAGCGCCGGGTAGCGCATGACGATGTTGCCCATCTGGTCGATGTAGTGATTGTGATCCTCGGCCACCGGGGTGAAGCAGGCGGCGGTTTCGTACAGCTCTTCAAACCGAGCCAGCTTCGCGGGATCGCCCGCCAATCTCCGGCGTGCCTCGTCGAGGAGGGCCTCTCTGCGACGCACGGCCGCGTGGTACTGGGCGTCCGGGCCGCCTTCATCGCCGATGTTGACGTAGCCTTGAATCGCGTTCAGCGCGATGGCCGGGTCTTCCCGCCAGGGCTTCTTGGTCAGCTCGAAGATGCTGTCCGTCCGCCAACCGAAATCTTCCAGATACGCGTTCAGCTCCAGGAGAAAGGCTCTACCAGCCTCCGTCGCCTGCAACTGGGCTGGCAGCTGGGCGGGTTGGGCGTCCTCGAAGATGCGGCGTAGGCCGGCCTCGGACCGGGCGAGACGGCTGAGCCGCCAGAGGCCGCGGGAGCTCTCCAGGGCGATGCTCGGGAAGCCCTGCAGCGCCTCGTACGCCTCCGTTGCGTCGTCCGGCTTGAACGTCTCGTTGTAGAAGTCGCCGAAAATACCCGCCGCGTAGAACGCATAGTTGATCTTGCCGTGCACCGACCAGCGCTCAACGACGCCGCGACGCATGTCTTCGAACGTCTGGAGCAGCTCCTGGTCGCCGAGGCGTCCGAAGTCGGTGGTGCGTGCCGTCTCGAGGGCGGGGAGCAGCGAAGGCAGCCATTCGTCCTGCCACAGCCGCCCGATGTGCGGCATCAGCCCGGCAACCTGCGCCTGACCGGTTTCGAGTTGTAGCTGGCGGTTGCCGCCATTCAGGTCTCGCGGCACGAAGCTCACGTACAGGTAGTTGTTAATGAACCGGGCGCCGAGCTCGATGATCGAGCCGTATTCGGCCATCGAGCGGTTGAAGCCCTGCGCGCACGCCTTTACCAGCAGGTCTTGCTCCAGAGGGGCAACGGGCCGGGGACAGTGGAGCTTCTCCCACACCCAGAATCCCGCGAGGTCGGTCGGAACAGGGAAGTCGGAAACAGGCTGCGTGGCCATCGGAATCCCTCCCGTCGCTGAGTAAGGTCGC
>DATDOP010000263.1:0-19643 GCA_035293185.1 Dehalococcoidia bacterium
CCGGCCCCCGTGAAGAAGCCCTTCTGCAGCGTCGAAGGGGCGCCATCGCAGTCTTCCTTGATCAGCACCGCTCCCTTGTTCGGCTCCTGGAAGTCGTCGTCGAAGCCGCACTTGACCGTCGTTGCCGCCCGCCCAACGCTCGAAAAGCCGATAACGAACAGCATGCCGATGATCGCGGCGATCACCGCTACGAGGATGCTCCACATAAACATGCGCGAGCCCAGGAACGGCTGGTGGACGAACCGCGCTTCGAATGAACGCGCTGAGGACGTACCGCCCCCTGCCGGGCTCACGCGTAGCCTGAAGTCAAACGTCTTCGGCTGGCCCGCAAAACCCTGACGCGTCGAGCCCACCCAGATCGGCACGACGGCCTCCTGCCCTACCTCGAGGTTGCTGGGCGCGTCGTACTTGAACTTGCACATGCCCTGGGGGTCGGAGGCCTCCAGCCACGGGCTGAGGGGCACGCCGCCGGTGTTCACCAACGTGAGCTTGAACTTCTCTTTGCGGCCGGTGGTCTGCGCCGGTGTCAGTCGCGCGTCGAAGCTGGCGACGCCGGCAATCGACAGCGTCCCCACGACTTCCCCAAACGAATCGGGGTAGCGCAGCGGCGCGACGCGGACGCGGAAACTGTAGTCGCCCGCCGGGAACTGCGCGCCGGTGCGCGGTGTCAGCCGCAACGGCACCTGGATGCTGCCGCCCGGCTGCAAAGACACGTCGTTCTGCGTCAGCTGGTACCACTCTTCGTCGATACCGCGCACAAGGATCTGGTAGCGCTCGATCAAGCGACTCTGGTTGGTAATCACGATCGTTGCCTGCGCCGTGACTTCGCCCGGCCCAAAGCGGAAGTTCGAACGCGGGCCGATGCTCACCTCCGGTGGCATCGCCGGCGGGCCGCCGCCGGCCGCTGCCGGCTCCTCGACCACAACCGGTGAAACCGCGCGTTGGGGCGCCGCTCTCTCGGCCGCGCTCGCTCCCGCGATCGTCAGCTCGCCCGCGGTTTCGGCGCGCACCTGGTCGTTCCCCACCAGCGTCGCGCTAACCCGGAAGGCGTGGCTGCCCTGCCTTGCCTGAGCCGGAGGAGTGATCACGATCGCCGTGTCGAATGCCTGGCGGCCCGGCACACTGACCTGCGGCGCCAGCGTGTACCAGTGGCTCGCGAGCCCGTCCAGCGCGAGCGTGTATGTCGCATCGTCGCCGCTGACGTTGCGCACGTTGAGCGTCACGGTCTCCGAACCCTGCGCCTCACCGCGCCACGTCACCTGCTGCGGGTTGAGCGATACGCCCGGCGGCGGGACGACCTGCGCCGGCGGCGGCGCCACGGGCACGGCCGGCGCCACGCCCGCCCCAAAGACCTCGAGCTGGCAGTTTACGACGCTCTCGTCAGAGCCGGCTCGGGCTGTAATCGTGAAGGGCTGATAGCTCACGTCTGCTTCAGAGGGCACCGTAACCAGCAGCGTCGCGGTGCGCCGCTCGCCGGGGAAGGCGCGCCGGCGTGAGTCGAACTCCAGGCGGCACCAGGCGTCCGGCAGGCCGCTGACGCGCAGGCTCTGCGCCTGGGCAGCGCGGCCGCGGTTCTCGATCGTCACCAGGAACGCCACGGCGTCGCCGCGTTCCACCCGCTGCGAATTGGGCTCCACGTCCAGGTAGAGCTGCGGCGACTGGGAGTCCTGCGTCATCTCAGGCCCTCTCGTCCAACCAACGCGAGAGCTCAGGCCTCACGGTCAGCCGCTGTTGCGGCGGGACGACTTCGATCTGGTTAGTCGCCGGTGTCGGCGCAGGCTTGTTCTGGCGGTTCTTCTGCCAGATGTCCAGCTCTTCCTCTCTCGTTTTGCCGCCACACTCTTCTTTTTCTACCGGCGCGACGTCACTGGAGAGGCGGTAGTCGTCGTCCAGCTGGCACCCGACCCAGTTGGCGGCGCTTTCGAACGCCGGCGAGGCGAGCCAGACCAGGAGGAAGATGAAACCGATGAGGGCGCAGAAGAAGCCGGTGAGGAATACGCCGCGCCAGGGGAGCTTCGGCTTGTGCACGAATCGCCCGTCGAAGCTCTCGCGGGCAGTCTGAGCCTCGCCCTCCTCGTTGCGGATGCGCACGCGGAAGTCGAACGTCTCGCGCGGGCCGACGAAGCCGTTGCGCTTCGCGCCGACCTTCATCACGATGTAGCCTTCCTGGCCGGGCTCCAGCGGGCGCGGCGGCGGGACCTTGAACTTGCAGCGGTTTTCCACGTCGGAGGGCTCCAGGACGATGCGCAGCGGCATATCGCCGGTGTTCAGCACCTTGACCGTGAAGTCCTTGCGCCCGCCCTCGGCCTGCAGCGGCTCCAGCCTCGCGTCGTACTTGGCGACGCCTGTGATCGAAATCAGGCCCAGCGCCTCGCCGTAGTGGTCTGGCATGCCGTCCGGGACGGCGCGGATCAGAAACTCGTATTCGCCGGCAGGGAGGCCGGGGCCCGTCACCGGGTTGATCCGCAGCGGCACCTGGGCGTTCTCGCCGGGATCCAGCCTGACGTCCGTATCGGAGAGCCGGTACCAGTCTTCGGGAATCCCGTTGATCACCACGCGGTAGCGCTCACGCATGCGGCTGCGGTTGGTGACCGTGATCATCGCCTGCGCCACCGATTCGCCGGCGCCAAACCGGAACGTTGTCCGTGGCGACAGCACCACGTCGGGCGGCGACACGCGATCCGCGGGCGGGGCCGCCGGCGCAGCCGCGGGCTCCACCGGCGCCGCCGCGGGCGGAGGTGCGGCCACAGGCGCGGGCGCGGCGCCGGAAGGCAGCGAGAGCCAGCCGGACGCCTCGCCGCGCAGGTTGGGTTGACCGTCGACCCGCACGACGACGCGGAAGGGGTAGTCCTGCTGGCGCGCGCCCTCCGGCGGGTGAATCGTCAGGTCGGTGCGCAGTTCCTGCCCCGGACCGATGCGCGCGGAAGCGAGCAGCGAGTACCACGGCGCGTCCAGGCCCTCGACCTGCAGCACGTAGTCGGTCTCGTCATCGCCCGGGTTGCGGATCGTCAACAGCTTGCGCTCCGCGGCCTGGCCCTTGCCGCGCCAGATGATCAGGCCGCCCTCCAGCGTCACCAGCGGCGGCACGTAGACCGGCTGGACAACGGGCGTCGCGATGACCGGCGGTGCTTCTACGACGGGTGGTGTTTCGACGACGGGTGGTTCTTCGATGACCGGCTCTTCGACCGCCACCGGCTCCTCAACCACTTCCGGTGCGTCGAGCACCTCGGGCGCATCGGTCACCTCCGGCGCGTCGAGCACTACGGGTTCAGGCTCGGGCTCGGGCTGCGACACCGCGACGGGTTCTGGCTCCGGCTCTGGTTCCGGCTCGGGCGCCACGAAGACCGGCTCCGGTGGCGCCGCCGGCACCTCAACGGCGGCCTTGATGCTGCTCTCGATGGCGCCTGCCAGCACGGCGACCGTGAACTCATACGTGCCGCCGTGGGCGTTCTCCGGCGCGGAGATGACGATGTTCGCGCTGCGGCGTTCGCCGGGAAAGGCACGATTCCGCGTGTCGAACTCGATCGTGTACCAGGCGTCGGGCAGGCCCGTGAGCTCCATGCTCTGGGCCTGGCCTTCCTGGCTGGTGTTTTCAACCGAGACGACGAAAGCGGCCTGCTGGCCGGGCTTGACGGTCTGCGTCTCCGGCGTAATTGACACGTGGATCTGGGGAGACTGAGGCAACATTCACCAACTACGCTGACAGCATCATCGCGGTTCTCCGGAACTCGCCCGGAGCCCGTTTAGTTTACGACTCCGTTTGCGGTGCAGCACCCTGACTGCCGGCACAGAAGGCGGCGTTGACGCCAAACTCCAGGGCCGCGCGGACCAGGTCTCGCTGGAAAACGTGCTCGCCACGGCGGCCCGCCCAGGCGCAGCCGTAGTCCCGGGGAGAGAGCAGGATGTGCTCGCCCCAGAGGATGTTACGCGTTGGGAATGCCCCCGGCGGCGCCGTCCCGAACACGAAACGCGAGCCGAGCATCAGCTCCTCCGTGGCTTCGGCGGCTCCCGCCTTGGCCTTGATCAACGGCCGGAACGACTCGATCATGCCGGTGTCCGAGCCGCACGGGTCGACGAACAGCCAGGCGCCCTCCGCCACGCGATCGCCGATCTTCTTGACGGTCGCAGCCGGAACCGTGAAACCGGAATCGGCGGTGACGTAGATCAACTCTGCCTTCGGGACCGCGGAATCGGTCGCCTTGAAGACCTCGGCACGCAGGCCGCTGAACTCGAGCTCGCGCAGGAAAAACTGGAACCCGGCCATATGCGTCGGGCTGAGCGTGGCCTCTTCGCCTTGCATGACGAGGCCAACAGACATCGTCCGTGGCGCCGTCGCGAATATACGGGGCCGGTAGCGCGTGTCGATTTCGTTCGCCTTCGGCAGCCAGGGGTTGGCTGCGGCGATGATCGGCCCCCCCGCCTTGGTGATTTCGATGCGTGCCAGCTCCAGCGAGTGCGACTCCGGCTGAGTCTGCACCGCGCGCAGGCGAAAGTCCTCTTTGACCCGGGCGCGTGTGTCCTTCTGGTCCGGCCCTGCCGGCGGGATGCTCTCGACGTAGTCCAGCAGGAGGTAGCTGACGCCCGTGCTCTTGCCCAGGCTCACATGCTGACGCTCCGGCACGATGATCGTGTTGCCTGACCGGTCGATGGCGATTCCCGCTTCGATGACGACGCCGTCGCCGGCGGGGTCAGTGGGGATGACTTCCAGGCCCTGGGCAATGCCGGAGCCGTGCAGGCTCAGGAGGTGCAGTTGCTGATGGTTACGGTGGTAATCATGGGCAGTCGCCCACGTATCGACGTCTATAACCAGACCGCTGAAGGGATGGACTCGAATCGGCGAATGCAGCGGCATCTGATTCATCGCGTAGTCTCAAGCTAGGTGACAAACGAAACGGTATAGACGGTCCCTGCAGGCTTGTAGCGCCGGATTATATCATGGACAAGCGCCGTGTTGACTTCGCTTTCGGGGCAGTCGAA
Organism: Dehalococcoidia bacterium; assembly: GCA_035293185.1. Lineage (GTDB taxonomy): Bacteria > Chloroflexota > Dehalococcoidia > DSTF01 > WHTK01 > WHTK01. The sequence goes on from DATDOP010000263.1 coordinate 4,978, forward strand.
AACAATATGCACCTGCAACGGCTGGCCAACCTGCAGCGAGGTGTTCAAGCCAAGCACCGCATCTTCGCCCAATACGAGTCCCGGCGAGTACTCCGTTATGTAAGGCCGCTTGTTGGTCACCACCTCCAGCGCCAGCCGCAGGCCGCGTTTGGTGCCCCGAAGCTGGTGCAGCAGCACCGCGTTCTTGACCAGCCGCCGCACCTGCGTCTCCGGGAACTCACCCAGCTCGTCCGCGCCCACCCAGGTCGCCAGGAACTGCAGCATCGCCGGCGGCGCCAGCGACGCATCGAACTGCTGCGATCGGCGGGTCACGGTCCCCTGCAACGGCGACAGGATGTCCTCGAAGATGCGCAAGAACCTGCCAACGAACGGGTCGTCCCAGTAAATCGCCGGCAGGTACCTCAGGTAACCGCTGGGCAACGTGTCCGCTACGCCGCGGCCCTCCGGGTACTGCCCGTTGGCGCTGTGACCGTTCGTGGTCGGACCTACGACAAGTTCTGCGGTCACTAGTCCTGAAGCTCCTCCACCAGCACGTAGCAGCGGCCCAGCGCCAGCACCGCGTCGGCTGTTGGCTGCAGCCGCGTCAGCTCCTCAGTCTCGCCTTGCCGGACGAGCCGCACGCGCTCGACGTACACGACGCCGGGGATGTTCTGCAACGCGCCGGCGATCTGCGACATCGTTATCGCGCCCCCGAACGCCAGGCCGCGTCCGTCCAGCCCGCCGACGATGGGGTGTACGAGGCGCCGCAACCGCGCCTGAGCCGTTGCCTGCGCCTGGTCGAGGTCGACGCCGCGCGAGACATAGATGTGCGCGTCGATTTCGGCCCAGGTGACCGTAACCGGCGCCATCTCGACGACAGTGCCCAGGCTCTTGCGCTGCTCCACCGCCTCGCTGACCACCTGCAGCAGCTCCGGCGAAGGCGCCATCACGTCCGGCGTCAGCTCTAGCTCCGGATTGGGCAGCGTGGGCAATAGGAGCAGCCGGATCACGCCGGGCGTGCTAGCCCCAGCTTCGCCGGGCGCAACGCAGCGCGCGCCGCCGACGCCGGGGATCTCCGTCGCCAGGCGCTCGAAGTCCTCCCGCGTCACGGCCGTCACCGGACGCTTCAGCGTCGCCAGGCCGCGCAGCTTCGCCTCGGCGATCGTCTCCTCGTCCAGGCCGCCCGTCGAAGGCGTGTAGTTGGTCACCGCCGCCACGTAAGGCACCGAGGTCTTCATCTGCGTAATCGTCCGCTCACCCACGTTGCCGCGGATGCCGCCGCCGCTCTGGTACGCGCGCAACGTCAGGTCGGCGCCGGTTCGCGGCACGGCACCATGCTGGCGCTCCGTGCCGTCACGAGCGCGGATCACCGGCCCGAAGCGCACTTCGCCGCTCGGGTAGTAAATCGTGAAGTGGCGGTCGGAATCGCCGGAGAGCGAGAAGTCGTCCACCTCCACCCATTCTGTGACGTCGTCGCCGATCCGGGCTTCGATGACGTGCGGCTCGCTCCGGTGCAGGATCGGCCGCTGGTTGACGACGAAGACGTCGCCGGCCTGGCCGGAGGCCTTGCCCAGGTGTTCGTCACGGATCAGCTGCGCCTGGCGCGCCGCCACCGTGGCGCCGATGCACTCGGTAGTGAGGCCGCGGATGCGCGGCGAAGCGGTATAGCCCTGGCCGGCCTTCTCCAGGTAGCGGATCCGGAACCACGTGCCGTCCACTCCCTCGATGCTCTGCGTTCCGGAGTCCGGCGGGACGTGCAGGTAGACGTCCGCTGAACGGTTGAGGCCGAAGGTTGGGTCAGAAGCGGTGGGTTCGCGCAAACGCCCGTTGCCCGACTGGTCGAGCAGCTTGAGGGGCTGCCACAGCTTCTCAGTCGCAGACCAGTACTCCCAGACCAGCGGCGGGTCCTTCGGGTCGATGTGCGCGCCCTCCAGCTCCTCGCACTCCAGGTGCAGGACCAGGCTGGAGCCCGCCAGGTTGCCGTAGAAGCAGGCGTAGAGCGCATCGTTCTCCACCGGCTCCTGATTGAAGATCGGCGCCTCCACGAGGCCGCTGACGACATAGGGCATGTAGTCTTCGAAGCCCTGGCCCTCGCGCCAGGCCCGCAACGCCATCAGCGCCGGCGGCGCCAGCGTCACGGCCTTTGTCGTCGCGAAGACGATGGCCTGTTGCACGTCCGTGCGGTCCGTCGCCACCTCCGTCTCGGCGTCAATCGTGACCGGCCTGGACAGCTTGGTCGAGAGGTAGAACGTGACCTGAGCGATCGCCGGCTCGGGCGGCTTGCGCTGCACGCCGATCAGGTCCAGGAACCGCTCGTGCAGCTCGTCCGGTACGCGGTTCAGCTGGAAGAGGATCATCTCCGTCATCCAGGCGAACAGCTCGATGATCGTGATGCCCGGGTCGCTCACGTTGTGGTCGGTCCACTCCGGGCAGTAGCGCGGGATCAGGCGCCGGGCTTCGTCGACGATGTCCTGGAACTCGCGCAGGTCCAGGCGTCGCTCCGTAATCTGCATCGTCATCGCTAATCCTCCCCCACCGTGTAGAAGGGATAGACCAGGGTCCGCTGGTCCTTGGTTGCGCGGACGTCGTAGTTGACCATGATGTCTACGCGGCCCTCATTCGGGTCCGGACCGATCAGCACCTCGCGCACGTCGATTCGCGGTTCCCAGAACCCCAGCGCCTCTTCGACGTAGTAACGCAGCAGCCCAAACGTTGATTCGTTCGCCGGCGCGAAGACCAGCGTATGGATATCGCAGCCAAAGGTCGGCCGCATCCGGCGCTCACCCTTGGCCGTCGAGAGGATGATCCGGATCGCCTGGTCGATGTCCTCCTCGTAGCGGGCCAGCGCGATGCCACCGCCGCCGCGGAACGGTGCGCTGAACTCGGTCGGCATGCGCCGGTCCACGCGCACCGGGAAGTTCCAGCCGACTCCGAGAATCTCTTTGCCTGTTACCTGTTCGTTCATCGTTCTCTCGCTCTCTAGCCCAGGCTCACGGCAGACCCGCTCAGCGTCGCCACGCCGCTGGTGCGTACTGCCGCCGACGCGGTGCCCTCCAGCGAGGCCTGACCGTTGCCCTTGATTGCTGCGTTGCCGGTCGCTTCAGCCGAGAAGTTCGTGCCCGCCTTCACCGTCAGCCCTAGCGCGGCGTCGATTGTGATCGAACCCGTCTTGGACTTGATCGTGATGTCTCCGTTGACCTCCGCCTTGAGGCTGTTATCGGAGGTGTTGATCTGCACCTTGTTGTTGCCCGTCGAGTCGATGATCGTGATGCCGCCGGAAGAACCGTCGTCCAGCAGGATCTCGTGACCGGTACGGGTCCGGATCGCGCGCTTCTCAACCGACCCGCTCGGCGCCGCGGCGCTGCTCTTGTAAGGCGGCAGGTCCTTGCTATTCCAGAGGCCGCCCAAGACGTACAGGTTGTCCATGCTCGACCCGACGACGAGGACCTCATCGTCTACCTCGGGTATGAACTCAATGCCACGATCGGGCCCCGCGCCGGGTGCTACCAGACGACACCAGTACGACTCGATGTCATCGCCGAGCTGCGGGAACTTGACTTTGACCCGCCCGATTCCCGGACCCGTCTCATCGTCCCTGGAGTTGCTGACGACGCCGGTAAGCACGTGCATCGCCGGCGCCTCTCGCTGTGAGACCAGGCTGATCAAGTCGGTGGAGCGACGCCCCGTGACCTCAAAGTCGATCAGGTAGCCGTCCGGCTCGTAGCGGTGGGTGATCTGCGTCACCATGTACTTGCCGGTGAACTGCTTACCCACGGACTTGAGGTTGACCTCGCTGCCCAGCTGAAGCTTGGGGTTGCCCATCGCGATGCCCTGGGCGGTGATAAAGGTGCCGGCCAGTTCGTTCAGGACGGTCTGCGCGAGGCGATCGGCTTGATCCTGGCTGTAGATTGGCTGCCGGGCGATAACCATCTTCGCCGGCTTCTGAAAAGCGGACTCCGCCACTTGTCCGCCATCGTTCTTACCTTGATCGAGGATCGGCAGGTTTTTCGCGTTACTCGCGACGCCGACCACCGTCTCCTTGTTGAGCGGGTCCCAGCCGCGTACCTGGACCTCGTTGACCTGCTCGCCGGTCGCCATCGTGGCCCTGAAGGAGAGCAGCTCGCGGTTCCACTCCAGGTCGATGGCCTCGCGCTCAGTGCTGGGCGGGGGCTTGAAGACCAGCGTCTTGTCGCGCACCTGCACCTCATAGCCGTGCAGCGCGGCCCGTTCTTGCAGAAACTCCCAGTTGGTCTGGTTGTTTTGTAGTACCCAAGGGTGCTTGCCCGGGGTGTTCTGGACCTCGCACTTCAGGCCGACCGCGCTTGCAACCTCCTGGGCGATGTCGCTGTCCGTAACATCCTTGAAGACCTTCGTAATGCGTCCGCGGTGCAACCGGTGCGCGCGGTCATAACCCCGGATGCGCATCATGATTGCGCCCGACATGCCTACGTCGATCTCCATGCCGGCTACTTCGCCGGCGAACACCGGCTCGTCCGACTTCAGGTCCGCATCGCCGAAGTAGACCTTGATCTCCTGGCCGATCGTGATCCTCTCTGCTTCAGACCACTTCAGGTCGGAGTTGTCGAACTCCAGGATCGCCATGTCCGGCAGGTGGACGCTGCCCTCGACGCGGACGCGCAGCAGGTCGGCCATGATGTCGGACGTCAGGTCCGTCCCGTCCAGCTTCACGTAGGCCTGCGAGATCAGGCGTTTTGCGGTTGGCGTCGGCGTTGCGACCATATCTACCTCAGGGGTGCAATCACCAGGTGTTGCCCCGGCTGAATCGCGAGCGGGTTGTCCAGGTTGTTCAGCTCTGCGATGTACTTCCAGCGCGAAGCCGCGCCCAGCTCGTTGTAAGCGATCATGTCCAGCGTCTCCCCGGCGATCACACGGTGCGTGCGCACGCCGCCGCTGCCCATCGAGGTCGGGTTCTGGCCGCCCGGCTTGTCCGGCCACTCTTGCAGCGTCAGGCTGACGGTCGCGCGGGCGGGCTTGCCGTCCTCGTGGAACAGCGTGTAGGTCACGTTGAGCGTCTTGATCACGGCCGGGAACTGCGAGTGCTTGTTGGCCCACATGAACATCACGCGCGGCGGACGTGCCTTCGAAGCATCTTTGGCGTTGCCCGCGTCCACCAGCGTGAACTTGTCCAGCTGCTCCACCCGGCTCGCCACGTCCTTGCCGTCCTCGTAGTCGTCCATGAACAGCTCCATGGTCACGGTGCGGCCCTGACCCTGGACGAACTCGAGCGGCGGCGCGTCGGCGGCCTTCTGATCGCCCTGCTTCCACTGCAGCGCCTTCTGCACCTGGTACTTGGTGGGGTTGTACTGGAATTCCACCTCGCCGTTTGGCGGGTCCAGCGCCTTGAGGACCGCTTTCAGTAGCGCCATGACGATTCCTCCCGCACGGCGTTCATCTGCTCACCATCCCCGCGCCGATTCCGGACCGCTCGCGCTCCAGCAGCAGGCGTGCGCGCAGCCGGTCGTAAACCTGGCGCGCCAGCGTCTCCAGCGTTATCTGCTTGTTGGCGTCGGCTTCCGGCGTAATCGGCGAAGCTGACGGCCCCGTGGCCTCCGGCGCGGGGGCTTCGCCCTCAGACGGCGTGGCAGCGCCGCCACCGCCGCCCGGCGCCGGTGGCGCATCCGCCCTGGCAATCGTCATCGGCGCGGCCGGGCTGTCGCCCCGTCGCGCGCGCGCCACCGCCTCCGGACTAAGTTGCAGCGTGCTCAAGCCGTCAGCCGCGACAGCCTCGCCTTCTGATGAAACACCCTCCGCCGCAGCACGAGCCCGGTAGACCAGCGTGGCCTCGGCACGAGCTGCAACCGGACCCTGCATGGCGCGTGCCGACCGCAGCACGGCCGGTGCGGCTTCAAGCGCACCGGTGCGCGACACCGAAAGGCTCGCCGCCCCGACTCCGGGATCCGCCGTTGACAGCGCTTCCGCCGTCTCCATGCGGCCCGTCTCCACGTTGTACGTCGAGCGTCGATTACCGGAAGTCGCCGGCGGCGGGGCTGCCGGCGACGCGGGCGACGGCTGACGCGCCAGCGTCAGGTTCAGCTCAGGTCCAGGCTCCTCCGGGCGGCGCCAGAGACGCAGGATGCGCGGCAACCGGCTGCCGCCTTCCACCGCGCGCGCGATAGGTGCAACCGGCGATGCGCCGGTGGACTCCGCGAACGGTTGACTCTCAGCCGCTTGCCGTGGCGCCGGCTCCGCAGCCTCCCCGCGCCCGGTCTCCGGGCGCAGCAGCGTCATCTCCGGCGACTCCGTGCTCCGGAAGGGCGCAGCCTCAGCAGCGAAGGGCGCCGCCGTTTCTTCCGAGTATTGCGCCAACTCCGGCACCGCGCTCGCCAGTGCACCTGGCGTCTCGGCCACGGTTTGGGGTGTGGCGGGACGCTCCTGCACGGGAGTCGGGTTTGCCGGCTCGGCAGTCTCAACCGCCTTTGCCAGGCCGGGCGCCGATTCGGCGGGCGGCTCCGGTCGCACCAGGCGGCGCAGTGTGAACAGCAGCCCACTGCCCTGCTGCTGAGGCGCCGGGCTGCGCTGCAAAGCCGGCGCGACGTCCGTGACGTCCGGCTCCGGCAGTACCTCCGGCGTCCCCTCCGCCGTGAGCGCCGGCTCCGCCGCGAGCGGCTGCGGCGTGACGGACGGCGCCTCGTCTTCAATCGAGATCGCTCGTGAGATCGACGGCGCCGCCGGGCTCGGCGACGGCGCGCTTTCGCGCGCGCGCGGCGCTGAGGACGGCGGCTCGACCGTCTCCTGCGACTCCGGCCGGAACACGCGCCGCAGGCTCATCAACAACCCCCCACCGCTCGCCTCCGCGGCCTGGGGGCGCTCCACCGTGATCGCTTCGGGCGGGGATTCTTCCTCGAACCCAGCTTCTGTCTCCGGCACCTCTTCCGGCGCAGGACCCTGAGGCGCCTCGGCGTGCCGCAGCAGCGTCATCTCCGGCTCCGGCGGCCCGTCGGCGTCCCGCGCCGCCGAGCTAGCGATCAACCGCTCGGGCGAAACGTCGCTCGCAACCTGGGCGCCCGGCTCTTGCGCCTCGGGCTGCGTCTCCGGCTCAGGGCTCGCGGATCTAGGTGTAAATTCGTTGCGCGCCACTTCCGCTGCGGCCGGGGCGGCTGCCGGCTGCGAGGGACGCCGCAGCACCTGCTGCACCGCCCGGCTGATTCGGGCGGCCACGGACCGTGGCTCCGTGCGCCTCTCCGCCTGCGGCAGCGTCACCGGTTCGGCGTGGCGCAGGACCGCCGCGGCGGCTGCCGGGGCTGAAGGGTGCTGCACCGCCTCAGCCTCGGACGCGTCGTCGGGGTAGTACGCCACGTCGCTCTGCACGGTGAGCATCGGCGCGCCAATGGGACGCTCCGGGCGCTTCGTGCGCAGCACCAGCGGCGCGCGAGGCAGCGTGGTTGCCATGGACGGCCCGGGCTTGCGTCCGGCGCCAAACAAACGCAGCGTCGGACGGGCCTGGCGGGCAATCCTGCCCAGGCCGGGGGAGACGCGGCCGCCCCAGCGCGCCGCTCTCGCCGCCGCCACGGCTGACCAGTCTCGCAGCCAGATTCCGCCTGAGTTCCTGCCGTTAGTCACGCTAGGTCTGCTCGAATCCGTCGTGCGCCAGTTCCAGCGTCTCGATCGCGACTGCGTTCGAGGTCACCTGGAACGTCGGGCCCGTCCATTTCACCGGAAACGCCCTGAGGAACTTCCAGTGCGTCATCTCCGAGCCGGAGGGGTCCGGCGCGATCACGTGCAACGTCACGGTCTTGCGCTGGAAGCGATGGTTGATCGTGCTCGTGATCCAGTCGAATAGCTCCGTGGAGCTGGTTACGCCGTGCTTCAGGACGAGGTTGGTGAAGTCCGCGCGTCCCGGTAGCTTGCGCGTGGTGTAGTTGACGCCGCCCTCCTCGATCTTGTCCGTTGCGACCGTCAGGCCCAGGCCGGAGCACTCGGAGAAGCTCGCGACGGTGATCCCTTCGATCTCGACGTGGAAGCGTGGCGCGATAGCGAGCTTGTCGCCGCTGGGACGGACGTCGCCGGTAAAGGTTGCCACGGTTATCTCCGGTCCTTGATCAATGGGGCGCCGCGACGCTCCAGCTCCAGCAACATTTCATCTCGCAGCAGCTTGTAGACCATCTCCATCAGCTGCTCGAACTGCTTTGGGTCCAGCTCCGGCACCATCTCAGCCTGTGCTGCGTTGGACTTACCCGAGGGCTGGCTTTCCGACATGACACTCCCTGGTCTCGCCTAGAACGAGCTGGTCGAGCCTTCCTCGTTCATGCGCTCGTTTATCCGGCTGATCTCGCTGGCCCAGCGCCGGCGATCCGCGTGCTCCAGGCCGAGGATCTGCTCCAAAGGCCAGTGGAAGTGATAGGCGATGTACGCCGCCTCCTCCGTCAGCCTGTCCTCGCCGTAGGACATGGGCTCGCCGGTCTTGACCAGCAGCCTGAAGCCGGCAAGCTCGTCCTCGTCCTCGCCGTCTAAGCTAAAGGGGACGAAGTCTCGACCTCCATCGCGTCCATCGGCGTGAAGTGTTCGCCGCAGCTCGGGCAACGCACCTGGCCGTCTCCAGGTTCCACCAGCTCGTTCTTGACCCGGTAGAGCTCCTGGAGAAACGCCAGGTCCGCCGTAAACAGGTTCTCGATCACGGCCGTATCGATGGCCGGGAGCGTGCCGAGATGCGTGATCACCCGCGCCAGCAGGATGATCGTGTGGTAGGCCTGGTTCTGCCGCACCCTCGGGTCCCGTAGCGGCGCGATCTCGTCCACCGCGGTGGCCAGCCTCATGCGGCCCTTGCGGTGGACCGTACCGCTACGGTCCACGTATCCCCTCGGGAGGGTGAAGTCGAACTCAGTTTGCAGGTTCATGACGCCCTGACGATGCCCTCATGCGCGATCGTGATCTCCTCGATCAGCGCCGAGTTGTCGCTGGTCTTGACGTCCCCAGACTTCCACTTCGAAGGCCAGCCGCGCACGAAGTTGAAGCGCGAGACCTCGACGTTCTTCATGTCGTACAGGACAATCGAGCCGCTCTTGCGGGCCTGGTCCAGGCTGCCGTCGATCACCTGCTGGCGCCACGCGTACAGCTCCATGGAGCCGGTGACGCCGCGCTTGAGAGTGATGTCCGACCACTTCAGGTTGCCCGGCTGCTTGCTGACGTACTGCTTGCCGCCCTTGCCCGTCTCGCGCTGCTCGATGACTTCGTTGCTGTTCTCGAAGCCGCTGGCCTCCTGGAACGTCGCCTCCTCGATGCCCTGCACCTCGAGTGCAAAGTGGTGGACGACCTGTGGGTCCCGGAGTCCATCAAACGTAATTCGTGGCATTGCTCTTCTGGTCCTTTCTCAGACTTCGCTTGATTCCGCCGGAGCGGCCTACTCGGTCGCTCCGGGTGTGATCTGGCGGATGTGGAAGATGACGAACTCTGCCGGCTTCACCGGCGCGATGCCGATTTCGCAGACCATCATCCCGGCGTCGATGATCTCCGGCGGGTTGGTCTCACGGTCGCACTTCACGTAGAAGGCCTCAGCCGCCGTCGTGCCGAACAGCGCGCCGGTACCCCAGATGCGGGTCAGGAACGCCGTGATGTCGCGGCGCACCCGTGCCCACAGCCCCTCGTCGTTGGGCTCGAACACCACCCACTGCGTGCCCTGGTCGATCGACTCCTCGATGAAGTTGAACAGCCGCCGCACGTTGATGTAGCGCCACTCCGAAGCAGCCTCCGAGAGTGTGCGGGCGCCCCAGACGCGGATGCCGCGCCCCGGGAAGGCCCGGATGCAGTTGATGCTCTTGACGTTGAGCGTCCCCAGCTCCGCGTGCGTGACGTTCGTCTCGATGTCGATCGCGCCCATGACCTCTTCGTTCGCCGGGGCCTTGTGCACGCCGCGGCGGTTGTCGGAGCGCGACCAGATGCCGGCCATGTAGCCACTCGGCGGGATGAACGAGGTACTCTTCGTCGCCGGGTCGTCGACCTTGATCCAGGGGTAGTACAACGCGCCGTAGCCGTCGTCCGAGATCAGGTTCGCGACCTTCGTCTTCCAGTCGTCGACCTCGGTCGGGTCCATGTGCGGCGGCGTGTCCAGGATGGCTACGCGGTCGCCCATGCGCGTGCAGTGGGCGAGGATCATCTTCTGCAGCGAGATCACGCCCTCCATGGTCAGGTGTCCGTCCTCGTAGGCGCGCATGATGTCCGGGACGATCACCATCGTCACGTCGTCGAGCGCCTCCAGGCCCTCGATGCCGCTGCGGTTGATGATGCTGCCCTGGAAGTCGGCCGGGACCAGCGAGGTCATCGACTCGCTGCCGCCCGCGAGCGAGTAGCTGCCCGGCGACGGGATGCGGTCGGCAACCGAGACGCCACGCGGCGCCAGGTCTTCAATCGAAATGAACTGCGAGCCGCCCTCGGCGTTGATCACGTCGACCACGTTGCGGGCGTCGCCGCGGCGCAACGTCAGGTTCTCGAACGTTTCCGAGGCGCCGCCGGGACCGCGCACCGTCATGCGGAAGCGCGGCTCGTCGGCCGTGGGCGCGGCGCCACCGCCGGCATCGCCCTCAGGCGCGGGAGGCGCTGCCTCCTCTGCGATTTCGACGGAGACGTCGTTGCCGTCGGCGCCGCTGAGCTTCGAGGTGATGCGCAGCGAGTCGACGTCGGTGCCGGTGCGCGCCGGCAGCGCTGCCATGGCGGGCTGGCTGATCACGTCGCCACCGACGCGTACCACCCAGGCGTTGCCGCCACCGTTCGCGAAGAAGCCGTAGATCGAAAGCGGTGTGTAGCCGGTCTTGGTGAAGCCACCGAACGTGTTGACGTACTGTGTCCAGTTGGTCACCCGTACCGGCTGGTTGAGCGGACCCTTCTCGGTGAAACCCACGAAGGCGGCGACAGAAGTGCCAACCCCTTCGATGGGCCGGCTACCGCCGGGGACCTCCTCTACGTAGACTCCTGGGGCCTGATAGGTTGTTGGCATCTTCTTTCTCCTCCTCTGGGAGTGTGGCCGGCGCGTTCGTCGGCGCCGGTCCTGGGCCTACTCTCGGTTCCTGATCCTGCGTCTGATCCGTTGTCCTGGTGCCGGGGGTCCGCCGCCGGACTCCCCGCTCGGTTGCTCTGATGCCGGGGGCCCGCCGCCGGGTTCCCCGCTCGGTTGTCCTGGCGCCGGGGGCTCGCCGCCGGAGTCCCCGCCCGGTGGCTGCGTGGCGCTGGGCAGCGTGATCACGTCATCCTTCGGGAGGTCTACCTCCATCTGGTAGAAGGTCTCGTTGACCCGTACCCAGAACAGCTGGCGTCCGGGCGTGACCCGGTTCATCTCGTACTGGCCGTTTTCGTCGGTGGTGGCGGAGGAGTAATCGGCGCGCACCAGCGCCCCGGCTACCGGCTGGCCGTCCTGCTCCACTCTGCCCGTGATCCGCATCGGTTTCGTCGGGTCGGGCTGCCACGTCGGACTGTCCACCCCAAGGCCGTGACCCCGGACCGCGGGACTCTCGTACTCCACGTCCAGCTCCAGCGGGATCGTCACCGTGACGCGCACCGAGGGGTGCAGGTCGTTGTCCAGCACGCTCCAGATGTCGACGACGTCTTTGAACGACTCCGGCTGCGCGACCTCCGTCGTAATCTCGATCCCGTCCCTGAGCGCGCCCTGCAGCACGTCCGCCGGCAGCACGGGGTTGCGGAACAGCACGCGCGTGGCGCCGGCGAGCAGCCGGTGCTCGTCCTCGACCTCGTTAGACCAGGCCGTGACCATGTAGTTGCAGTCCAGGCGCACCGGCGGGCGGCGCGTGGTGACGACGCCGTTCTGGCGCGTGACGTTCCAGATCCGTCCGCGCAGCTCGAGGTTCTCCTGGATGTTGTAGAGGTAGAGCGAGAGCGTCGGCCGCGTCAGCCGGGCACGGAAGTCACGGTTGGGGACGTCGAAGCTCACATCGAAGCCATCGGCCTCGATGCGCTCCGTGACGCGCGGCAGATCCTGCACAAGCAGCGTCTTGAGACTCTCGTCCAGTTCGTTGAGCATTGCTGCCGCGCAGCTTAGTCACCGGCAATTGAGGAAAAATTGAAAGCAGATTGAGAGCACGCATTCGGCTGAAAAGCAAAAGCCGCGATTCGGGTCGCGGCTTCGTCCGGGTCATCTGCGGAAGGGCACCGGCTTTTACGTCCCGGCGAACTCCGGTTCGTCCACATCCTGGCGGTCGATGCGCGCCATCGCCAGCTCTTCTTCCTCCGGCTCCTCGCGGTCGAGGCGCGACATCGCCAGCTCTTCTTCCTCCGGCTCCTCGCGGTCAAGGCGCGACATCGCCAGTTCTTCCTCCTCCGGCTCCTCCCGGTCGATGCGCGACATCGCCAGCTCTTCCTCCTCCGACTCCTCCCGGTCGATGCGCGACATCGCCAGCTCTTCCTCCTCCGGCTCCTCCCGGTCAAGGCGCGACATCGCCAGCTCCTCTTCCTCCGGCTGGCGGCTGACGGCGGCGGCCGGCGCAGCGGTGGCGCTGAACGAGTCGGCCACGTGCCCGGCTTCGCGCTCAGAGGCATCTTCAGGTTCGCTGACCGTGAGCTCCGTAGTGGGCGGCGCCGACTGCTGCTGCACCACGTGCGTCAGTTCGTGTGCCAGGAGCTTCTGGCCGTCTGAGCTGCCGGGGTTGTAGCTACCCTCGCGGAAGAAGATGTCCTTGCCGGTCGTGAAGGCTTCGGCCTGGACTGCGTGATTCAACGTATCGGCTTCGCCGTCCGTGTGGACGCGCACGTCTGAGAAGTCCTCGCCGAAGGCGGGCTCAAGGTTGCGGCGCGCGCCTTCGTCAAGTGCCTGTCCGGAGCCGCGCTTGGCCTGGATCGACTTCGCCACAGCCTCGTCGACCGCACCGGAGCCGTCTGCCTGGCGATGAATCACGGAGCGCATCAGCCTCTGGACGCCGGAGTTGCCCAGCGCGGAGAGCAGGTGGTTCGCGTCGCCGCCGCGGTCAGCGCGAGGGTCAGCCTGCTGCTGCTCCTGCCGCTGCCTGGCCTTGATCAGGTCGTCGTTGCGCTCGCTATCGTGGCTGGGCATCACTATCCTCCGTCGTCACCTGCGGCTGGTGCAGTCCGGCTGTACTAACCATATGCCCGCCGTCAAGGCCTTGTCTGAGATCTCCACCCGTCACTCGATGTCTGTCGTCATATCCGTGAAGAACGGGTCTATCGACACATTGTCGGCGTTGATGCTGTTTTTCGCGTCGTTCGCTGCCTTCTCCCCGTCCTTCTTCTTCATGCCAATCGCAGAGTTGCCGATGTAGGTCGCTCCGTTTTCCAGGATCTCCAGGTGCCTGTTCTCGTGGGCGTCCAGTTCACCGTAGACCCGGTCCCACTCCGCGCTCGCGGCGGTGCTGAGGTCCTTGGCGCCGGGCCAACTCGGCATCGTCTTCACTATGCTGGGCGTCACGGTGATTTTGCTGATGTAGCCATCATCGCCTGCTGTCGCCGTCCAGCGGGGGTTCCAGGTCACAGAGGCTGCTTCGCCGGAGTGCGACTTTGCGTACTTCTGGATGCTCTTGAACGCGTCGGCCAGGGTCTTGCCGGTGACCGCGTACGTCGCTTTCGTGGTGCTACCGCTGATCGTGACCGCGCTTGCCTCCTCGGTCGCCTCACGCGCGATCGCTCCCGGCGAGGCGGTCACCTGCACCGGGGCTGTACGAGCCGCCAGGCTGCGCTGCACGAACTGGTTGCCGTGCTGGTGGCTCAGCTCGCGGATCGCCTCAGCCCGCAAACGCCCAGCGCTCTTCTGCACCGCACGTAGCGCCAGCAGATTGCGACGTGGATCAACGGCGACACCCCTCTGCTCTTCGTCCCGAGCGTGAGGTCGCGGCGCTGAGAGCAAATCCTGGTGCTTGCGGCCACGCCTGGCCACCTCACACGCCTCCCAGACGCGCTGCGGCGGTCACGACCGCACTTCTTCGTACCAGCGTCCGAAGTCTGACTCCGCGATCAGCCGGCCCAGCTTCTGATACTCGCGCTTCGCGCCCTGGATCAAGTGCAGCATGCCGATGTCTTCGTCGTGGCTCGCGGCCAGGAAGGCTGCCAGCAGCACGATGTTGCGGATGTTGCCACCGGCGATTCGGAACTGCTTGGCCATGAACCCCAGGTCAACGTCCGGCGCCAGCGGCGCGCCCGGTGAGAACGTCCGCTGCCAGATGCGCAGACGGTCCTCAACCTCCGGAAACGGGAACTCGACGATGGCGCGCATGCGGCGCAAGAAGGCCTCGTCCAGGTTGGAGCGCAGGTTCGTCGCCAGCACCACGATGCCGTCGTACTCCTCCATCTTCTGCAGCAGATAGCTGACCTCGATGTTCGCGTAGCGGTCGTGCGAGTCGCGCACTTCGCTGCGTTTGCCAAACACGGCATCGGCTTCGTCGAAGAACAGGATCGCGTTGGTGTCGCTCGCCTCTTCGAAGACGCGCGCCAGGTTCTTCTCCGTCTCGCCGATGTACTTTGAAACCAGACCCGACAGGTCGATCTTGTACACGTCGAGGCCGAGGTCGTTCGCGATCACCTCCGCCGCCATCGTCTTGCCCGTGCCGGATTGTCCCGCGAACAGCGCCGCCACACCACGACCCAGCGACGACTTCTTGGCCAGGCCCCACTCCTCGTAGACCACGTGCTGGAACAACACCTGGTTCGAGATCTCGCTCAGCTGCGCCATCCTGTCATCGGGCAGGACGATGTCGTCCCAGGTGAAATGCGGCGTG
>DATDOP010000264.1:0-5266 GCA_035293185.1 Dehalococcoidia bacterium
ACCAGCTCGTTGACGCCGTCGCCGGTAGAGAAGTAGTTGGCCGCGCCGCCGTAGGGCTGCTTGCCGGACAACGCCCGTCCCTGCGAGTTCACCAGGATGTGCAGCTGCCCCAGGGCCGGGTTGCCCAGCTGCGATCGCACGCTGGCCGGTAGCGCCGCAAGCGCCGCGTCAACGTTCGCCAGGCTCTGGTCGTCCCACTCCTGGCCCTGCGTCTCGATGATGATCCCCACGGCTCGCCAGCGTTCGACCACGTTCGCCGTCGTTGCGATGGCTGGCGAAGCGGGCGCCACAACCGGCGCAACGATCGCTGCCTGCGTCGTGGTGACCGCGGACGCGCTCGCGTCCTGGACGGCCACGGGCGGCGCGTCGGCAATCGGCGTGGCCTGCTGAGTCTCCGTCTCCACCGCGACCGTCGCCGATGAGGTCTCGGCGCTCAGCGCGGGCTCCCCGGACGGGACACTCGCTTCAACTGCGGTATTCGTGGTCTGCGGCTGCACCGGCTGCGCGCTGCGCAGCGAACTGGTCTGCGCAACGGCGCCCTGCGCCGAAGCCGAGGGCTGGGCCTGCAAGAAGGCGTAGTTTCCGCTGGCGATGTAGTAAGCGAAGAAGCCCACGGCCGCGATCACGACCAGCCAGCGGCGCTCGCCGGCGTATCTGGCCGAGGGACGGGAATTGAATGACGGGCTGTGGGCCATCCTTGCCTCCGCATGCCGGCCGATTCCTTCAGCCGGCACCCTCCATCCCTGGAGGTTGCTCTGCGTCTACCTGCTTAAACGGGGCGGAGGCGCCCGTGTATCAAGACCATCGCTTCACGGGCCCACCGTATTTCACGCGTCTTGAGGTTTTGTTGCAAGCCCGTCACAGCCGCAACACAGCTAGAATCCCCATGTTGCCTGCCCCTTGTTGCCTGTTGCCTGTTGCCTGTTACCTGTTACCTGTTACCTGTCACCTGGGCAGAGCTGAGGAGGGGCCATGAAAGATTTCGCCGGCAAGGTCGCGGTCGTCACAGGTGCCGCCAGCGGCATGGGACGCGCTTTCGCTGAGCGCTTCGCCGCCGAGGGCATGAAGGTCGTCCTCTCCGACATCGAAGCGACCGCCCTCGACGCCGCCGTCGCCGAAATGCGCGCCGCCGGACACGACATCACCGGCGCCGTCACCGACGTCTCGAAGCTCGAGTCCGTGCAGGCCCTCGCGCAGAGCGCCCTCGCTGCTTACGGCAAGGTGCACGTCGTCTGCAACAACGCCGGCGTCGATGGCTACCTCGGCACGATCTGGGAGGCGACGCCGCGCGACTGGCAGTGGACGTTCGGCGTCAACTTCTGGGGCGTCGTCAACGGCGTCAGCACCTTCCTGCCCATCCTGCTCGCCCAGGACGAGGAGGCTTACGTGGTCAACACCTCGTCCGCCACCGCAATCGTTCCCGGCAGCAACATCTACGGCGTCACCAAGCACGCCGTCCTCGCCTACTCAGAAGCGATCCACGGCCAGCTCAAGCAGCATGGCGCGAAGGTCGGCATCTCCTGCCTCTGTCCCGGCACCGTCAACACGAAGCTGTTCTACGGCGGCCGCAACCGTCCCGCGGAGCTGCGCAACGTCGGTGAGACCGAGGCCACGGAGCCCGGCGCTCAGGCCCGCGTCATGTTGCGCCAGGTCCTTGCGCAGAGCATCCCGCCCTCCGAAGTCGCCGGCATCCT
Organism: Dehalococcoidia bacterium; assembly: GCA_035293185.1. Lineage (GTDB taxonomy): Bacteria > Chloroflexota > Dehalococcoidia > DSTF01 > WHTK01 > WHTK01. The sequence goes on from DATDOP010000264.1 coordinate 1,695, forward strand.
CCTCGACGCCGTCCGCAACGAGCGCTTCTACGTCCTCACCGACCACGATTGGGACGAACGCGCCCGCCTCCGCGCCGAGGCGATCCTCGCGCGCGGCAACCCGCCGCTGCAGCCGCCGCGACGCTAGCCCCGCGGTTGGCTGATGCCCAGGGCGCCGCGTATAATCTTCCTGCAATCGCGGGAGTAGCTCAGCGGTAGAGCACCTCCTTGCCAAGGAGGGGGTCGCGAGTTCGATCCTCGTCTCCCGCTCCATTCCACCCCAACGCCCGAAGCTGTAGAAGCTTCGGGCGTCTTGATAGAGTCAACGGCACACGCCGTCCATTAACCCTACGTTCTGCGCTTCGCTGAAGCCGGCCGCCCATTCGCGATCCCGGCGGGTGCGGGTAGCAGGTTCTAGGCCTGCGCCACGAACGTGTCGCTGAGAACTCTAGGACCCTCATCCCGGACGTGCGGCGCCACGCGCGTGGCGAGAAGCTCCAGCGTGCGCAGGTCGGCGGGCCCATCCAGCATGAAAACGAAGTCGCTGACACCTAGACGGACGAAGGTCAGCAGATGCTCGACCAGCTGTTCCGGCGTCCCTTGCCAGCGGGCGCGCGGCTGCCCGGGTGCCCGCTCCCGCACTTCCGCTTCCGTCTCGCCCAGGACCGGCTTGATGTGCATCGACTTGCGGATCTCGTTTGGGTCACGGTTCACGTCTTTGCAGTGCCGCTGCAACGCCGCCAGCTTCTGCTTGTAGGTCTCGATGTCCGGCGATGTCCAGTTGTTCCAGATGTCTGCCGATTCGGCCACGACGCGCATCGACAGCTCTTCGCCGATACCGCCAATCAGGATCGGCAACGGCTGCTGCACCGGCTTCGGCTCGCAGAACGCATCCTTAATCGTGTAGTAAGCGCCCTCAAAGCTCGTGCGTTCGTTCGTCAACAGGCTGCGGACGATCTTTACGGACTCACCCAGCATGCGTATCCGCCGCCCTTGCGTGAAGAACGGCACGTTGTACTGCTCGTGCTCGAACTGGGTGTGGCCGGAACCCATGCCCAGCTCCATCCGGCCGTTGGAAACGTGATCCAGCGTGACGGCGATCTTCGCGAGGATGCCGGGGTTACGGAAGGTGTTGCCCGCCACCATGATGCCGCACCGCATGCGGGACGTCTGGGAGGCCATGGCTGACACCAGGGTCGTCGATTCGAAAACGGAACCCGGGCCGCTCTCGGGCGAGTAAACGGCAAAGTGGTCGGTCACGTAGGCGATGTCGTAGCCCAGCCTCTCGCAGGTGAGCCAGTTGGCCAGGTACTCCGAGTACGGCGTCCGGGTCGGAGTGGCCTGGACCCCAAACCGGATTTGATTGCCGAAGATCTGCATGTCCGCGTCCTTCCGTGCCTCGCAGCCATCTCGTTAAAGATTAATTATTCCGTCTCGCGGAAAGCCTAGGAGTCCCCTTGGCAGCGTGTCAAGGCTCGAATTTCGTTTGCAAAACTTGAACAACAACATGAATCGAAGTATTGACAATGCACTTTACGAGGCTAGGATCAGGCGAAAAGCCATTCCACGTGATGAAATGTTACAGGAGGAGCCATGACAAGCAGCTACTGGGCCAGGTTCCAACAAAGCAGGGTCGGGAGGCGCCGTGTCCTCGCCGCCATGGGGAGTTCCGCCGCCGCCGCCGCCTTCCTGGCCGCTTGCGGCGGCGATGACGATGACGGCGGGTCCGGAGGCTCCGGAGGCGCCGGCGGCGCCAAAGACACCTCGGGCCTGCTCGCCTCACCCAAGGATGAAACGTCCACCAGAAAACGCGGCGGGACCATGAATATCGCCGGCGGCGCGATTAACCTCGCTACCGCAACCCTGGAGCAGTCCCTGGGCGGCAACGGGTCCGGGAGCCAGTTGGTCCACCTGACCTACAGCCAGCTGATGCGCGCCAAGATGAGCACCCATCCCAAGGTGCCGCCTGCGTCCGAGTGGGAGCCGGAGTTCGCGCAGTCCTACGAGCAGAGCGCCGACGGCCTGCAGGTAACTTTCAAGCTGCGCGGCATGAAGTTCGACAACCGGCCGCCAACGAACGGCCGCACCAGCACCTCCGCTGACGTGAAGTACAGCTGGGACCGCTTCGTTGCCACCAACACGCGCGCGCCGGAACTGGCGAACTCCAAGAGCGCCGATGCTCCGATCACCGCGATCGAGACGCCGGATGAGCAGACCGTGGTCATGAAGCTCAAGTTCCCCTTCGCGCCACTCTTCGCCTACCTGGGCAGCACCTTCTTCCCGCACATCTATCCCAAGGAGGCGGATGGCGGCTACGAGACCAAGAGCATCGCCAGGGGCACGGGAGCGTGGACCCTGCCCGACAACCGGCCTACAGGCCTCGCTGAACTGACGCGAAACCCCAACTACTACCACCAGGGCGAGCCCTACTACGACAAGCTCAACTTCCACAACATTCCTGACAGCGCGACCATCTACGCGCAGATGCAGGCGGGCAATCTGGACTTCTACAACTTCCTCCTCCAGGACGACGTCCTGAAGATGAAGAAGGACAACCCGAAGATGGTCATGTACCAGAGGCCGTTCTACGCCAAGGGCTGCGGCGCCATCTTCTTTGGACGCAAGCCGGGATCTCCCTGGAACGACGAACGCGTGCGCAAGGCCCTGGCCATGAACATGGACGCCGACCTCTGGGGCGACAACTACAGCAACCGCAAGAAGTTCGAGGCGGAGGGGTTGCCGGTTAACACAGAGTGGTTCGCCAGGGCAGGCCCGGGCTACAGCTGGTGGCTTGACCCCAAGAAGGACCAGCTCGGCTCGGCCTCCAAGTACCTCAAGTACAACCCGGCTGAGGCTAAGAAGCTGATCCAGGCGGCAGGTGTTTCCACGCCGATCAAGCAAACCTATCATTTCACCGCCAACCCGGCGCGAGACCCGCTCTACGAGGCTATGCTGGGTATCTACGAGTCCGCCGGGGACTTCAAGTTCGACCGGGAGAATCACCCAGACTTCAACCTCTACCTCACCGAGATTCGCAACACGGGCGGCAACTTCGACGGGATCAGCATCTCCTTCTACTTCGATCACCACGACTACGACTGGACGATGTACCTTGCCTACCACCCTTCGTCCACCGACTTCTGGATGGGCAAGGCAAACGAAGACCCGAAGATGACGGACTTCGTCAACCGCCAACGTCGCGAGTTGGACAACAAGAAGCGGGAGCAGATCTGGCAAGACTTCGTCAGGTACGACGTCGAGAAGATGTACTACATCCCGTATCACTTCCCGGTGGACTCGCAGCCGTACTACGTCGCGCAGCCCTGGGTCGGTGGTTGGGGCTGGTGGCAGCCCTACATCGAGCAGAATCCGGCCGGCGGTGGTCAGATCTACTCGCAGTACTGGTTCGACGCGTCGAAGAAGACGTAGCAGCTTCCGTCAGGAGCGGAAAGACCGAATAGCCTTTGCAAAAGTTTGGAGCCGTTGCCGGCTGTCGGCAGCGGCTCCAAACTCTGGACACACAGAGGTGCCACCATCGTCATCAAGCGAATTACCGCGGCCAACGAAAACCTGACCAGCGGCCGCTCCCGCGA